>JANNDL010000181.1:0-38708 GCA_031387665.1 Chamaesiphon sp. OTE_75_metabat_95
TATTGGCGGTCTGGAGGACGGTATCATACTCCGCTGGGGTAAAATCTGCCAAGGATAGGATATGTCGGCGCGTCCAGGTCATGTTTTAGGGGATAGGGGATAAGGGGTTGGATGTTTCTTGAGAGTCGGCAATGTTCGCGATCTAAATTTTAGGCATTATTGACACGATTGGATTTGGACAGATGGATGTAGTGAATCTGTCTCCCAAGTTAGAGGGTTATCTTGAATATACTGCTGAATCTTCTGTAATGCGGAATCATCCAAAATAACAGGGTGGAATCTTGTTGGTAAAGCCAGCCACTCTACTGCTACCATCTGTCCTGCCTCATTCAATAGCATTTTATGCTGTGAAATCGTGCCGAATAAACATTCCCGATTTTGGACGCAAATAGTCACAAAATAAACAGCCGATCGACTGTAATCGAAACCTTTCAGGCGAATCGATCTGCGATGATGTTTGTCAGGATCGTAGGTCATAAAAATTAGTGCAATCGACATCGATGCGGGCGGGCACGAGGCACCGCCCCTACAGGTTATCATTACATCACCAAAATCTGTAGGGGTGCCCTTAATGGCATACGTGTCAACTTAACGAACATGGCGACGAAATTAGGTCGTTCTAGCCACTGCTAAAATCGTGATTAGGACGAGAGAGCGAGACTTTCAGCCTCTACAGAATCCTTAAGTTGACACGTATGCCTTAATGGGTACCCTCACCATCTCGAACATAGTACCAATGATCGATCGATGTTATACCAATCCCAATTCCCGTTTGAGTAGATCGATCGATTTCAGTCCAATATAGCTCTCACTTTCAACCACCTGGGGAATCCGAATCAGATCCTCATCAGCAGCTTCGATCGCCTGATAAACTAGTTTCAGGCTGGCTTTATCGCTGATAATTGTGTGGGCACGGCGAATAGTTGCATTAAGTTTATATTTATCAGTGGTTTGACAAGCCATCACAAATAAATCTTCACCGCGCATACTGTGTACCATCATCTCGGCGACTGCCAAAATTCCCGCACTGAGGCTGACAATCCCCACATAGCTATTTTTGGGCAATGTCTTGACTAAAGCTAGCTCCTTTTCATAGTCTTGAAGATCGATCGGGATTACCCGAATAGAACGAGGTTTGATTAACTTACTTTCGGCCAGTTCTGATTCAACAGCGGCGATAAAGTAGCGGCTAGTAACGACTGTTGCGGCTTGAAATCGGACTAACTCGACTTCTAATTCTTCTAAGGCGACGAGCTGTACGGGAATTCCTAGCGATTGCTGCAATTCTTGCAGCATCAATTCGCCTGCACCAATTTCGATTTGGGGAACGGTGACAAATACCCTGGTACTACATCGCCATCGCCAGTCAATTTCGGTGAGAAATAATTCCCGTGATTGGGTGAGGGAGTAGCCTTGAGCGACAAGGGTATTGAGACTTTGGGAGATGAGATCGATCGCGGAGAGATTGACATCAAGGCTAGAATTAGTTAGGAGATGATTGCTTTCATTCCCCAAGGATTTGACATATATTCCCGATCCTGGAACTGATTCGACGATGCCAGCAGTTTCTAATTGATTGTATACCTTGCTAATCGTATTCCGGTGCAATCCAGTCTGCATCGCCAGTTGGCGGGTACTTGGCAACCGATGTCCAGGCGAAAACTGACGAGACGCGATCGCAAACAACATCTGATCGTATAGTTGTTTGGAAACGGGGATTTCGCTATCAGTTTGAATGTGAAATTGCATGAAATTAGTGGTTTAGTGGTTTAGTGAATAGTGGTTTAGCAAGTCAAGACAGCAAATTTCTATTATTCCCACTTTTCCCTAACTTCTTTGTCTGCGGACTTCGTATAGCATCAAGGCTGCGGCTGTGGCGACGTTTAGTGATTCTACTCTGACTGACATCGGGATTTTCACCTGAAGATCGGCAAGTATTGCTAGATCTTCGCTCAAGCCTGCGCCTTCGTTGCCCAATAGGATTAACGTTGGTGTGGTGAAATCTGCATTCCAGTAGCTAGTTTTGGTGTGGGAGGTTGTGGAAACTACCTGTACGCCTTGCTGTTTGTAACTGCTGACTAATTCGTGCAGATTATCACTGACTCCCATTGCTAGCCTGAACCATTGTCCAGCAGAGGCGCGAAGGACTTTGGGATTGTCCAAATCGACGCTATCGTGACTCACCCACAAGCCATCGACACCCACTGCTGCTGCTGTGCGGATGATCGTGCCCATATTCCCAGGATCTTGGATCGTAGATAAAACTAGGGTGAGATTGGCGGGAATAGCTGGCTGTGCTTGCGCTAGTCGGGGGGCAATAGCGACGATGCCATCTGGATTTACGGTTGTCGCGATCGATCTTATTACTTCTTCGCTCACCAATTCTAACCTGTCGCAATTGTCGGAAACCATCGACCACAACTCAGGGTAACGTTCTTGCCATTGCTCAGTACAACATACCGTCGTGAGAGGATATTTAACAACACAGGCTTCCTGAATTAGATGGGTTCCTTCTAATAAAAATGCTTGCAATTCTCGCCGCTCTTTGGCAGCCTGAAGCTTTTTGAAGTGCTTGACGAGGGGGCTTTGAGTACTAGTGAGCATAGGAACTGCGATCGACCTAATCTAAAACAATAAACAGCGACAATCAGATCGTCGCTGTTTATTGAACATGTTATTTATCAAAATATGCGCGACCCGAGACTCGAACTCGGAAGTCCTTGCGAACACTAGAACCTGAATCTAGCGCGTCTACCAATTCCGCCAGTCACGCAGTTGGGCTTTTTTAAGAGCCATCCGTAATATTACGGTGCTTAAGTGATGTTTGTCAAGTAGGTTTTGGGTGGGAGGATGGGAGACTGGGAGATAGGGTGACCAGAGGAACTGGGAGAATGCTGAGTTTAGACTAGTGGTGCAATTCCGGCTAAATCTAGGATTTGGGGGATGAGATCTTCGCGGCGGACTGCCATGAGGTGGACACCTTGGCAGAGTTGGCTGGCAATTTTGACTTGCTCGGCGGCGATTTTGATGCCTTCTTGGAGAGGTTCTGGAGATCGAGCTAATCGATCGATCAGGTGTTGGGGGATGTCTACGCCAGGGACGTTGCGGTTGATGAAGTCGGCATTTTTGGCAGACTTGAGCAGGAAAATTCCGGCAAGGACTGGCTTCTGGTAGTTGCTGGCGATCTTGTCCATGAATTTTTCGAGGATATCAAAATCAGAAATGAGCTGACTCTGAAAAAATTGGGCACCTGCATTGACTTTGCGATCGAATCTACTCTGCAACCCCGACCAACTTTTGGACTGGGGGTCTACTGCGGCACCTGCGAATAAGTCCACAGCACCGTCTGGGAGGGGCTTGTCGTTGCCATCTAGCCCCTGATTGAGGTTGGTGATGATTTGTAGAAGTCTGACCGCTTCTAGGTCAAATACAGCCTTAGCTGTGGGATAGTCGCCAGCTTTGATCGGATCGCCAGTCAGTGCGAGAATATTGTGAATTCCTAGGGCATGGGCACCGAGCAAGTCACCTTGTAGTCCAATTCGATTCCGATCGCGACAGGCAAATTGACACACTGCCTCGATCCCATGCTGCTGGAGAATTAGCGACGATACCAGCGGCGACATCCGCATCACCGCCCGACTGCCATCGGTAATGTTCACGGCATGAACCCGCCCTTTGAGACAGCTTGCCATTTCTACCATGTGTGCGACATTGCCTCCTTTGGGTGGGGCAACCTCTGCCGTAACTAGAAACTCACCCGAAATAGCCGCTTGTCGAAAATTAGTCACGATCGCACCAGTAGGAAATTGATTTTAGTAATGATTTTTGGGGATGGGGGAGATGGGGGGATGGGGAGAAAGAAACATTCTAAGTCTTACTCCCACGCCCTACCCCACCTCAACCCTCGCTTCCGGCATCAACTTGTCAATTCCTTGCTTGACAACAGTTTGCATATAGGCAACTCTTTGATTGGCTTGAAAGACTTGCTGGAGGGTATTGCCGAGCAGATCGAGGTTCCAGGCGCGGGTGGGTTCGGGTGCGACGAGATCTTGAGCAGCGAGGTATTCGACTAGGGTTAAACCTGCGATGCGGGTGAGGTAGGCAGCACTCAATCCCTGGGCTAGTCCGCCTGCAACGAAGGTAATCGCATTGGTTTTGAGCAGTCCTGCGACTGTTTGGGTGCAGAGTTCAACTAAGCCCAGTTTCAACATCACACTGCCCATTGCACCAGCGGCGGCTTGAGCTTGCTCGAAGGAGAATTTTTGTTGATAGATGGCACCTAAATCGATTACCATCTGGGCGTTAACCGCAGCGGTAGCTAGTAAATCTAGGGCGGGGAGTGGATTAGCAAAGGCAGCAGCGGCGACGATCCATTGATTTTGCTCGATCAGGGGCAATGCTCGATCGAGTCTGACGTTATTTAGAGCGGTTTTGGCAGTGGTTTGGACTCCGGCTACTTGCCGATAAGTAGTCGCCCACAGGAGTTTTTCGCCGTCGGTGGCGAGGATATTTGTGAGTTGCTGATTGAGACTGGAGATATCCACCGGAAGTGTTTCTAATGTCTCCAGACTGCTACCATCCGCCTGAATCTTGCGGACTTTAATTGGCGCGGGTGCTGTACTGGTTGTGACCACATCTGCGGCGGCTAGGGTGCCTGCAACGGTAGATTGGAGCTTCTGAAGAATCAGATTGCGTTCGTCGGGTAGATATCGATCGACTTGATTGAGCAACAATACCACTCGTTGATTTGCTTGGTGAAGTTCGGTGATGTATCGATATTCAGTCGCTGTCAAATCGCCATTGGTGAGAAACAAAACTAAGTCAGCATTGCTAATCTGCTGTCTAGCCATCAATTCGGCGGCATCACTTTCAGCACCGCTGGCGAATAACGCTGGTGTCTTAATATATTTCAGTGGCGCAGCAGATGAAACTGGGGAGGTAGTTAGTAACTGGAGCAAGCTGTTTTTGCCAACTCTTTGCCCACCAGTAATGGCAATTTGCCGATCGAGCCGCGTAGAATTGACCTGCACTTGCGCTAATTCTTGGCGTAACTTATCGATTTGGGGTGAAGTGGGACTTTCGATCGACAGTTGCTCGATGACTAATTCTACCTGGCTGAGTGCTTTGTCCAGGGTTGCTCGATCGACCTCGATTTTACCGATAGGCACCTGTGTCTGACTGCCGCGCCGACTGTACCACCAATAGCCCCCACCAGCAGCAATTGCTCCCAATGTAACTAAATCGCCCACACCAGCAAGACTATGAGACACGCTATCCAAGCCCCACAAACCCACAGTCAGTCCAATCCCGCCAATCAAAAGCGGACGCTGCAATCCTGTATTCATAGATGCCCCTTTTCAGCTACTGCTAACAAATTACAATCCTCACTATTAGCCTACCCGATCTTGTCAATCTCGATCGAGCAAAAATCCCGAATCAACTTGCCAGCCCAACAATAACTACTGACAACAGGCTATGAACCCACGGACTATTATGCTAAAGTTAGCATATGGCAGATCGAGAAAATATAAAGCCAGTTATTTGGATCGGTAGTTCGCTACTAGATTTGAAAGAATTTCCGCTACAGGTGCAGAGTGATCTTGGCTACGCACTCTACTTTGCACAAACCAATCTCAAACACCCAAGAGCCAAACCATTAAAAGGGTTTAAAGGTGCTAGTGTTCTCGAAATTGTCGAAGACTATGATGGTGATACATATCGTGCCGTCTACACTGTTAAACTAGCTGGAGTCGTCTATGTACTTCATGTCTTTCAGAAAAAATCGAAACACGGTATTGCGACACCAAAGCAAGACATAGCACTAATCGAAAAAAGACTGCAATTGGCTCTAGAATTTAACCAAGAAAATCATGAATAAAGATCGAGACAAAGCTTCATCAGAAATAACGCTCGGCAGCGATAATATTTTTGCCGATCTGGGTTTAGAAAATGCGGAAGAAATGCTGGTAAAAGCCAAACTTGCCAGACAAATTTATATGTGTATTACAGACCGTCAACTTAGTCAGACAGAAGCAGCCAATATACTAGGGATAGATCAGCCAAAAGTATCTAACCTGATCAATGGTAAACTAGCAGCCTTCTCGATCGAGCGATTATTTCGATTCTTAAATGTGCTCGATCGTGACGTGGAAATTACCATCAAAGCTAAACCTAGCGAAAATAATTCTGCTAGAGTAATCGTCTTGAATTGATGACTTGGACTAGATCAGATCTAGTACCAAACCGCGATGTAAGACTCGATCGCGCAGCGCAGATGTGTTCCAATCGCCGACAAATTGGGCACGATCGGCTCGATGGAGCGTACAGCGGTTGTCCCAGACCAAAATGTCGTTTGGTTGCCACTGATGACAGTACAGCCAATGATGGCGAATTGAGTGCTGATAGAGCAGTCGAATGATCCGTCTAGCATCTTCAGCGGGAATACCAGAGATTTCCTGACAGCGTTCTGGGGTTGAGAGAAATAGGGCTAGACGACCAGAAATCGGGTGTCGTCTGAATAAAGGATGCCAGCATTGACTTTCCACCTCTGGGGCTAGGGTTAGACCCGATACTAGATGCAGTACCTGAGCGTCTGCAAGCTGCGCTTTAACCGAGCTGGGCAAGGTGTCATATGCCCGATACTGATCTGAAAAGAAGAATGTACCGCCATCTGGCACTGGAATGGCTACAGCGCGTAAACCTGTAAATGCAGGCGGGCTGCTGACGTAACTGGTATCTGTGTGAAAAACGCTGCGAGGTGGTCGCGTTCGACCAACATTACTGACAATATTTAGATCGGGTTGATGTGGTACGGGTATTTCGCCGATCGTGAAGGTCAATTTTCCCAATCGAGCCAGGAAGTCCACAAAATCCCCGTCGCTGGCTGACTGATTGCGGAAGACAATAAATCCATGATTTGCCAGTGTCTCTCTGCTTGTAGCAATGTCTGCATCTTGGAGATCGGTGATGCTTATGCCATCAGCTTCAACTCCAAACGGTGAAAGTTTATGGAAATTCATGTTTGCTCTGCTGGTGACTATTTCTACTTTGGATCTTAAACCACGATCGCTAGGGTTACATCTGGGCGCGTCCAATCCCTGTGAACTGTCGCTCCTGAAGCAATGCTGATAATCGATCAATTGTGATCCCAGTTAGATCGCCAACAACCAAATCAGCAGCCGTAAAATCTTGGTCTGAAGTAGTCTCCCCAGGTGTCGCAATGGTAATAATATCAGCGGCTTTGGCAGCAGTAATACTAACTGGAGTATCTTCGATCGCAATCACTTGTTGTGCAGTCAAACCAAGCTGCTGGAGACAATAGAGATAAGCATCTGGAGCTGGTTTGGGTCGATCGATCTGATCGATTGTGATAATTGTGGCAAATTGATCAAAGGGTAATGAGCTATCCAATGCCCTACGGATTGCCGTAACGTTCTCGATCGATGTTGAGGTGCAAAGTGCCGTCTGAATTTGGTTGTGCCTACATGCTTCAATTAGCTCGACAACGCCTGCGCGTGGATACAAATGGGTATTTTCAAGTAAAGTAGCATAATGCCTGGTCTTGGCTTGGTGGAGTGCCCCAATTTGGAGATCCGTAACGCTAGTATGTACTGAATTTACAGCTACGCTAATGGAATCACCATAGGTGCGGATCCGATTTTGACCACCATTGGTTTTGAGTAACTCGCGGTAAGTTTGGATATCCCAGCTCCAGTCAAGCCCAGCTTCCGCAAATGCCAAATTGAATGCCTGACGCTGGAGATCGGATGTTTCGACGATCGTGCCGATCGCCCCAAAAATTACTGCTTGAGGTTGAGTCATATTTTCTGGTCTGAGTGATCACTTGAAAATTGCATATTGCCCCAGCGGATTGCGATCGAGTTATGGCGATCGTCCCTGCGGTGAAACTTGGTGGATCGTATCACAAAAAATTGGTGTAATCCGATCGGCAAACAACCTCTTAACTAAGTTATCAGTTAGCCATTTTCGACAACCGTACCTTGATGATAAACAATCTTCCAATCAGCACCACATCGCTGCCAAATAGTCGTTCGCGTAGCGTCTCCTTTGGAGAATCGTCGCGTCACTCGCTCTTCTTGAATTAGAGTGTAGGTAATCAGATAATTATCAGTGGCAATTTCTAAACAATGAAAATCCGTTGTTTCCCAAGGATCTTCATGGGGTTGTGAGTGCCTTAGCTCCAACGTATTCATCACATATTTGCGACTATAATGGTTATGACTGCATTGGTTACTCGAATGGGTTTAGTAAGGTTACTCCAGTAGCCACAAAATCTTTAACATTGCGGGTAACTAGAGTTAGGTCATAGACTAGTGCTGTGGCGGCAATCTGTTTGTCCAAAGCATTCTCAGGGTGAGGCACACGCAACCGCCCCCAGATCTGTGCTTCTTCTTGACCAAAATCGAGAATGTTTTCGGCGTAATTATCCAGAATGGTTTCTAACCAAGTTTCCAAAGATTTAGCCTGGACAAAATCGCCTCGGTGTTGAATAATTTCCACCCCACGACGCAATTCACCGATCGTAATTACGCTCAGATATGCTGTTGTCTCGTGTTCGGCAATCTGACGAAAGAAACGGGTGATGCCAGAATTGGCTCGATCTCGTTTTCGGAGTTCGCTGATAATATTGGTGTCGAGTAAGTACATCAGTCAAGTGGATTTGCGGCTGATAGGTCTTGAACCCGCGCAAAATCCGCATCAGTGCCAACATCAGGAATCTGGCTCAGAGCTTCAATAAACGGTTTTTTCTTAGGACGGATCAAAGCTTGTTCTAGAATTAACCGATGCTCTGCTTCGGCACTTATTCCATGCTTGCTAGCTTGCACTTTGAGGGCGTTGGCGATCGCGTCGTCAACATTTCGCACAATTAAGTTAGCCATATATCGGTCTACTTCGTGAAATGGTTAATCTAATTAAATGATATCATTGATATCATGTAGATCCAATACCTTTAAAATTAATCTCATGAAAATATCACAAAGAGCTGCAACTTGGGATGATGTTGTATGGCTTAAGCCATTTTATAAATCAATTATGCACCCTTATTATGTTGAAATGAATCTCACATGGGACGATACTAAATTTCGTGAATATTTCGATCCTCAATCCACCAAGATTATTCAAGCTGATGGTCTGGATATTGGGATGTTGAAAGTTCAAGAACGTGTCGATTGTATTTACCTCGGCGATATTCAACTAGATCGTGAATATCAAAATCAAGGAATTGGGACAAGTTTAATCGAATTGGTCATTCGATCTGCGATCGTCGCTAATAAACCAGTTCGCCTGCGGGTAGTAAGGGGAAATCCTGCCAAGAAACTATATATTAGGCTAGGATTCAAAGAAGTCGAGACATTTGATGATTGCTACATCCTCGAACGAGCGTAATATTTTTTTTCGTATGTCTGAACCAGCTTTAAAAGGTCGCGTTGCTCTCGTTACTGGGGTGAGTCGGCGCAAAGGAATTGGCTTTGCGATCGCCCAAAAACTCGCTGCAATGGGTGCAAATGTGTTTATTCACTCTTTCGTACCCTATGATGCCGAACGAGACTGGGGAGCCGATCCTGATGGCATTACAGCACTAATTACCGAACTTCAGGCACATGGAACACGGATTGCCCATGCTGAAGGCAATTTTCTCGATCCACTAGTCCCCCAACACCTGATGAATGCTGCTGTTAGGGAATTTGGACACGTTGATATTTTAGTGGCAAACCATACCTACAGTACTTTAGGAAATTTAGAAGAACTCACTGCTACTCAAATTGACACCCATTTTCAAGTCAATGTGCGGGGGACATTACTATTAACTCAAGCTTTTGCCAGCCAACATCACAAAAGTGCTGGTGGAAGAGTCGTGCTGCTAACTTCGGGGCAACATCTTACGCCCATGCCGACTGAACTGGCGTATGTTGCCTCCAAGGGCGCAATCCACCAACTAACGATGAGTTTATCGGCACATCTGATCCCACGGGGCATTACGGTAAATACAGTCAATCCTGGTGCCACGGATACAGGCTGGGCTGATGGTGAACTATACGAGTTCATTCGCGCTGCCAATCCTCAAGGACGCTGGGGCGAACCGGAAGATGCCGCTAGATTAATCGGTTGGCTAGCAACCGATGATGCCCAATGGATGACGGGACAAATTCTCAATTCTAATGGTGGTGGATATTAAATGGTTGATGTTAAAAGCAATCATTTTTGACTAAAGGTTTACGCTAGATTTTGAGTCCAATTCAAGTTTACTCACAGGCGAGTTCTAAATTATCAAACATCGTGAACATAAGGCATAAATAGATCCCGAATTTCAGACGATAAAGCAGTAGGTTTTAGTGTTGTCGAGTTCACAAATACTCCCCGCTGCTGTCCACTTGCCGCTAGAACGCCATCACCATTATAAAATCGAAATTCTAGAGTGTGAGCAACTTTCTTTAGCTCCGACAGCCAGATTTCCAGCAAAACCTTTTCGCCCAGATATAATGGCTTCTTGTAAGCAATATTCATGTTGGCAATCACTGGCACAACGCCACTTTCCATCGCTGTATGAATCGGAAAATTTACTGCTTCGAGAAACTTACAACGACCCATTTCTACCCATTGCAAGTAAACATTATTTCCCACATGTCCAGCCGCATCGATATCAAAAGTATAGATCGATAAGTCAAAATTTAATTTCTGCATAATTTGAGGGGATTTTCGATCGCTTTCTGATAAATGCAAGTGCCACTTGCATTTGCAGTTTAGCAAAACTGTCGATCGAATGCAATCACATTCGATCGACTGAAATTTATTTAACCGCAGCTTTTTTAAGCTCCACACCTTGATAGTAATGAGCCAAAATGTTGGTGTAGGCGACCCCTTGTTGCGCCATTTTATAGGCTCCCCATTGACTCATCCCCAGTGCATGTCCATAACCGCGCCCAGTAAAGGTAAATCCGGTGGGTGTTGGGGTGATGACAAAGCGGAGACTACGGAGTTTGAGCGCAGTTCGCACTTTAGATCCTGGCAATGTTTCCGAAGTATCGCCATCGATTTTGAGACTAACGACGCTACCAAATTGGGTAGTTCGATCGGGTGTAATTGTTTTGATATTATTAATCTTCAGACCCTTGCTCAGTTCGTCGGTAGTGAAGCTCTTTGTCCACTCATATCCAGGCGTACCCGCATCATAGTCAGCTACGCCGCGCAGATATGGTACGCTGCTCGTCCAAATATCTTCGACATTCTCTGTATGGCCGCCAGAAGCCGAATGAAAGGCGGCTAAGATTGGTTTACCTTGATAGACCATAATCTGACCCAGCGTAGCGTTGACGGCTGCTTGAGTGGTATTTGCTTCGCTCGACAAGCCGCGATAAACCTGACTTGACTGAGTATTATCGACATCAAATGGTTTCTTAGCGGTAGACTGGCGGCGATAGAGGGCATAGGTACGAGCAGCGACAGCTTGCGCCTTCAGAGCTTCAGCCGGAAAAGTTGTGCTCATTTCCGCACCCAAGACGCTGTAGAGATACTGTTCGAGATCGACTTGATTAACAGCCAGAAGTTGTTTGCCATCAGCAATTACTCGCACAGATCCGCGATACCACCGATCTCCAATCCAGATATAGCCACCCTGTTGCGGCTGAACGGAAATCTGAGTTACTTGGGTTTCACCGATCTTAATTCCGCCATTACTTGCTTGAGCGACTAAGCCCTGTTGGGGCTGAAGTTCGCCGATTTTTTTACCGTTCTCATCGTTGATGATAGCTGTTGTTGAAGTGCCGATTTTTACTTCTGAGACTTTTTGGGCAACAGCTACACGCAATTGAGTCGCTTGAGCAGGGACAGCAAGGAAGACTAAGAGTAGGGACAACCAGCCAGTTTGTCTGACCAGAGAGAGAAGATGGATTGGCATAAAACGGTAGTAGTATTTCGTTCAGAATAGAGCAAAGTCCCCTATTTTGGAAGTTAGTCTATAATTGAGGATTGCAAAGATCCATAAGCGATCGCAAGGCGGTCAACACGCTCTATTCCAGATAGACTGTTAATTGCTGCCAATCTTCCTTTCATTTTTTCCTCGGCTGTCACAATTGAGATTGCTACTGAGTCAGTACTTACCTGGCGTAGTCGCTCCTGAATTTTTGGATTTCCTCGCTCTAATAAAGATAAGCTATCTGTCTCTAGCACCCACAAAGTCGTTGAGCAGTATCTCCTTCTAGCCAAATGCCTTCGATCTCATTGGCAGCTTGGCGGGCTGTGATAAGAGAATCGTAGCTCAATATTGCAATGGAAACTAAAACCTTGTTATTTTGAGACACAACGAGGTAATTAGTCATGATTCAATTAGAATTTAGACATGATAAATGATTATCAGTAAATGCAAGATTATAAAAACATTGTCGATCGATACATCAAAAAGTGGGATAAAATTCTCTTCTTGACTCAACCAGTCGATCGATCTAAAGCTACTAAAACAGTTACGGAAAATTTGGGAATCGCAATCAGTAGAATAGGCGGATTACTCTAAACTTCGACTGTCGTATAGCTACGCTTTGTACCCTCCGGCTTAGATTTGACACTGATTTCTACATCGAGATCGAAAGCATTTAGGAACCGAAACAACCGTTCTAACGAATACCCCCGAAATTGACCTCTCACCAAAGCTGATACTTTAGGCTGGTCGATCCCTAATACTTCCGCCGCTTGATATTGATTTAAACCTTTTGCTTTAATCGCCTGACTCAACAGCCGCACCAATTGTGCCTTGAGCAACATTTCCTCTGGATTCTCATATCCTAGATCGGCATAAACATTGCCACTGCCAGTAGTTACGGTATTTTCTAAATCTTCAGTCAAATCGTCGTTATTTTTCATAATTTAGTTTGATGATGCTCTTGAGCAACTTTGAGCCTGTTTTCAATCAATTCAATATCTTGTTTAGGTGTGGCTATGCCGCTTTTAGACTTTTTTTGGCAGTGGCGATCCATTCGAGTGGCTTCATTAACTTAATTTTACATCTTGATGCTAATTTTGGCATTATTATGGTAGAAGACTTTGGTATGCTGTCGCACAACTAATCCCAGCCATTTTTTCTACAGCACCGCCTTCTCCTGAATATTCGATCGAATTAGACCGATGGCGATCGAGATCGGCGAGTATTCCGCTACAATTGATTGGACATTCACGCTGAGACTTTGTGAGTAACATTCCCCCTCTTGACCTCAAACGGCAGTATCAAATAATCGGTGCTGATGTCAGTGCAGCGGTATTAGAAGTATTAGCCTCTGGTGCCTATATTGGCGGCGCGGTGGTGCAGAGCTTCGAGCAGCAGTTTGCCAATTATGTGGGCACAACTGACTGTATCGGCTGCAATTCTGGCACTGACGCGCTGTATTTAGCCCTGAGAGCGATGAAAATCGGTGCGGGTGATGAAGTGATTACCACGCCGTTTACGTTTATTGCTACGGCGGAAACAATTAGCGAAGTCGGTGCCAAGCCAGTATTTGTCGATATCGATCCCGCTACTTACAATCTCGATCTCACCCAGTTGGCAGCGGCAATTACGCCCCGCACCAAGGCGGTGATGCCCGTGCATTTATTCGGCAATCCCTTGGATATGACCGAGCTGATGTCGATCGCCACAGCCCATAATATCATTGTGATCGAAGACTGTGCCCAATCTACAGGTGCCAAGTGGAATGGCAAGCAAGTCGGAAGTATTGGTCATTTTGGCTGTTTTAGCTTCTTCCCCACCAAAAATCTGGGTGCTTGTGGTGATGGTGGCGCGGTAACTGTCAATGATGCCACTCTAGCCGCAGACTTACGGATGTATCGGGAGCATGGTAGTCGTCAACGATACTATCACGAAGCGATCGGCGTAAATAGTCGCCTCGATGCTGTTCAAGCTGCGGTGCTAAAAGTCAAGCTGCAACATCTCGATACCTGGAACCAGCAGCGAACCGTCGTTGCCGCACGCTATCAAGAATTGCTTGCCAATGTGCCAAATATTATCACTCCACAACCTACTCCTGGCGGTGAATCTGTGTGGAATCAATACACAATCAGAATCGTTGCGCCTTCAGGCATTGATGCAGCAGCTCATCGCGATACTGTCCGCGCCAAACTGATGGAAACTGGGGTGATCTCGATGATCTATTACCCGCTACCTCTACATTTGCAGGCAGTATATCAACATCTAGATCTACCTGTTGGTAGCTATCCTGTGACGGAGCTAGTCAGCAATCAAGTGCTATCCCTGCCGATGTTCCCCGAAATTACGCCAGAGGAGCAGCAGCGGGTAGTGTATGCGTTAAAAGATGCGATGATCTAGTGCAAGATATTAACCTCTTCAAAACAGTCGAGTGTGAAAATCTCCGCTCACGCAGCAACTTCAAATTCGGATTTTGACGGGTAGGGCAAGCAAGATATCAGTATTCTGCTCGCAGTGATTGAAAAGATGGAGACTTATAGGAATATGACCTTTGATGAAATGCAGTTAATTTTGCAGCAAGTTGTAGTTTCCCAGCAGGAACTTCAAGTTTTGCAGCGGGAATCTCAAGCGGAGCTTAGAGAGTTTAAAGAGGAAGTTAGAATGATAGTCCGATCGAACGATCGAACTATTCAGGCGATACTAGATCAAGCAGCAACTGATAGATTAAAACGAGAAGAAGAACGTGCATATCAGGAGGCAAGAATAGAGCGGCTAGACAGGATCTCAGAAGCCTTAGCTAATATGCTTGTGTCGGTTGATGAGGATCGTCCAACAATTTTGCGAAAACTCAATACAATTGAGCAAAATTCAAGTAATATCCTCAATCGTTTACCTTCTGAATAGACTATATCCATCGTTTGGGACGAGACATAGAGGTGTTTCAATCCCCAGCTAGTCTGAGCGGAGAGGATGTAATGCCCAGATTTACAATAGATTTAAGTTCGATATTTTGAGTAAAGCTCACATCTTGCCCTTAGGGTGATTTGCTAGGCGTTGTCGCAGGAGTTGCGTTTGGAGTCACTGCTGGAACTGGCTGATTTAGCGGATTGGGAGTTGCTGGTGGTTGTGCCGATGCACCTGGTGGTGAATTTACGGCACCTGGAGTGGGCTGTGGGGTACCTGGAGCAACTTGATAGGGCGTGTAGGGGTTTACGCCTTGGTAGGGATTGTAGGGGTATCCAGGCGGTGTTGTGAGCACAGGGGGAGTGGGTGCGATCGCATTTGATGGTAGAGTGGCTAAAGCTACTCTATCGCCAGCAACGCCTCTCAGGGCATCTAGCACTTCGACTACTTTATTGTAACTGACTTGCTTGGATGCATATAGCACGATCGAGCTATTTGGTCGCGCTTGGCGATACTGTTTAACTGCTTCGATTAGTTGTCCCGGCACTAGCATCGGCTGCTGCTCAAGAAATAGCTGTCCAGCATCATTGAGGCTCACCATCAACAGCTCTCTGGCGGCGGGGGCACCACTAACTGCCTTGGGAATATCAACATTGATTGCCTGCTGTCTGGCTACCTGTAATCCCGCCAGCAGAAAGAATGTCAAGATGCAAAAGATCACATCAATCAGCGGGACTAGCTCGATTCTTGGTTCTTCGTTGATGTTTCCAGGATTTATTTTCATGGAGGGGGTAGAGGGTAGAGGGTAGGTTTTAGAGTATACGGAAAAATCTTAAATTGAGTTTCATCGGTTTATAATTTAGATTCTAAATTCAAAGATAGATAGTATTCACTGCATTTTTTGCTCTTGCACGGTACAGTACTAGGTAAGTTTTAACATTTTTAAACAGGGTGTTGTGTTGGAGTTTTTCGCTCCCCGCTCCCCGCTCCCCCCTTCCTTCCGTGCAAATCACCTTCCTTGGCACATCTTCTGGTGTTCCCACTCGATCGCGCAATGTTTCTAGTATCGCACTCAATCTGCCGCAACGGTCAGAAGTGTGGCTATTTGATTGCGGTGAAGCCACCCAGCATCAATTATTGCGCTGCGATGTCAAAATTAGCCAGATTCGGCGGATTTTTGTGACGCATTTGCATGGCGATCATATTTTTGGATTGATGGGACTGTTGGCGACATATGGGATGGCGGGGAGTCCAGATAAAATCGATATTTATGGTCCCAAGGGGTTGGATGAATATCTGCGGGCGTGTCAGAAATATTCCTATACTCATCTACATTACCCGATTAAGGTACACACGATCGAGCCTGGAGTTGTACATCGGGAAGCTGATTTTACAGTTACTTGTATCCCGCTCAAGCACAAGGTGCCTGCCTATGGTTATCGGGTAAGTGAGGCTGATAAAACTGGTAAGTTTGATTTAGAAAAAGCCAAACAGTTGGGAATTCCTTCAGGGCCAATTTATGGCAAGCTCAAAAATGGTGAGGCTGTAACTTTACCGGATGGTAGGGTAATTAATGGTTTAGATCTGTGTGGTGAGACTGAGGTTGGGCGCAAGTTTGTCTACTGTACCGATACAGTATTTTGTGAGAATTCGATCGAACTCGCCCAAGATGCTGATGTGCTAATTCATGAGTCTACTTTTGCCCATCAAGATGCTGACATGGCTTTTGACAGGCTGCATTCTACCTCCACAATGGCGGCTCAAGTGGCTTTGGGAGCAGGAGTGAAGGAATTAATCCTAACTCATTTTAGTCCGCGTTATATGCCTGGAAATGCGATCGTTTTGGATGATTTGTTGCAGGAGGCGAGGGCAATTTTTCCGAATACCAAAATGGCTTACGATCTGATGACTCATCAGGTGCAACGGCGAATTCAACATTAGGATTTGTCGATAGTTGCGTGGGAAATGAATGATAAATCCTTATATGTACCATGCCAATTAATATATTCTAAATCTACAAACCAAGTCGGAACATCCCCAGCTTCAGCGAAGGTTCTGGATCGTACTTTCTGGCAAATCTACAGTAAATCTATAATATCTATTCATTAGCGATACTCGCTTTCAATAGCTGGTGGAGGTGGGCGGGTTTTGTACGAGAGGTATTGTTACAGTCGTAATTCATTGCATGAACCCGCCCCTACAGATCCGTGACTAGTTACTGCATGGTTGCGATGATCACGGTGATATTGTCGCTGCCGCCGTGCTGTTTAGCAGCATCAATTAGAGCTTGCGCCGCAAGTTCATTGGTTTCTGCTTGGAGATGAATGGCGATTTCATCGTGGGGAACTTCTTCTGTCAGACCATCACTACAGAGTAATACTCGATCGCCAGGATTTACTGATTGGGTTTGGATGTTGATTTGGCGTAAGTCGCGGCGACCGAGGCAATGGGATAATACATGGCGGAGCGGGTGGACTTTGGCTTCATCAGCATTGAGCTGACCTAGTTTCATCGCTCTAGCCACCCAGGTATCATCTTCAGTGATTAGGTCTAATTTATCACCCCGCAGGCGATACAGGCGGGAGTCACCCACATGAGCCGACCAAACTAGATCGTCGCGGAATAAAATTGTCACCAGAGTGGTGCCCATATCGGCGCGCTGTGAGTTCTGCTCCTGGTCGGCGACGATTGCATCATTTGCCGCAATTAGGGCTTGCGCTAGGAGATTTTTGGTGTCTGGTTCATCGTCCCAGTGTTTTTCGATGTAGGTATGGGTTGTTTCAATGGCGATTCGACTGGCTTCTTCGCCACCAGCATGGCCGCCCATGCCATCAGCAACGATAAAAAATCGTCCATCAGGATCGATATGATAGGCATCTTGGTTGGCACTCCGTACCATCCCTTTATCTGTAAGACCTGTGAACAGCGATTTCATAATCTAATTGCCTGTAACGATTGATGATCCAAAATTTTAGGATGGACAGATGGAGAGCGGATGAATTATTGATGCTGAGTGCTGAGTATCCTCAATCACATAGTACCCAAAAAGGGACCGATAATTCGCTGCCAGTTAGCCTGATTAAAATCTTTTATTTATGACGTGCGATCCTGCCTGTCGAGTTTCCGCATTTGCCGAAACCAGACGATCATCGCAATCAGAGCAAATGCCCCAACTACGCCTGCCGCGATCGCATATTGATTGACAAATAGCATCGTAGCAGACAATGTAAAAGTCGCAACTAGGATTGTATAATTTGTGTTCTGCTGCATCGAACTCAGTCTGCGTAAGTAGCGATCTGTTTCGCTGGAACGAACGCGGACGCGAATATCGCCCCGTTCTAGTTTGTCGATGGTGTCTTCGAGCCGACGGGGTAAGCCGAGGGCGGAGGTGCCTACCTGAGCGGCTTGGCGACCGATTTCGGCGAGGAAAGTATTTGCGTCGGGGGTGTTGCTACCGTTGGTGTTCATCATTTGAAAGGCGAAGGGCTGGGCTGCTGTCATGAAATTGAAATCGGGATCGAGTCCCTTTCCCACACCTTCGATGGTGGAGAATGCCCGCATCACGAAGGTAAAGGTGGCAGGAAATCTGAATGGCTGTCCGTAGGCGATATCGTACAGATCGTCGGTAATCTGGGCGATGGACTGGGCTTCGATGGGTTTGTCGAGAAAGTTGTCGAGTAAATACTGGATCGACCTCCGAATCGGATCGGTATCCGCATCGCCAGAAATTGCGCCCAAATCGACTAAACCTCGCACAACTCGATCGGCATTGCGTCCAGCGATCGCTAATAATGTATCAATCAGCTTCTCTTTGGTTCCAGGCGCAATTCGTCCCATCATTCCAAAATCATAGAAGATTAGGGCACCAGTTGTTGGATCGATCGCTACATTTCCTGGATGTGGATCGGCGTGAAAAAAGCCATCGGTGAGTAGCTGCTGAAGATAAGCAGTGGCACTCTGACGGGCGATCTCCTGTCGATCGAGTCCTGCTGCTTCTAATCCTTCGTAGTGACTGATTTTGATGCCTGGAAGGTACTGTAATGTCAGGGTGCGAGTGGAGGAGTACCGCCAATAGACGCGGGGAACTTTGACCCATGCTTGGGTGCGGAAGTTGCGTCTGAAGGTATCTGCATTTTGCCCTTCGCTGATATAGTCGGTTTCTTCCCACAGAATCCGACAGCATTCATCATAGATCCCCAGCCAGTCTCGTCCACCCTTGCCCCATTTGGGATGGTTTTGGAAGTATTTGGCAATTCCTCGGAGGATTTCTAGATCGATCGTAAATAGCTTGTGGAGTCCTGGGCGTTGCACCTTGACGACTACTTCTTCGCCTGTGTGCAGTCTGGCTAAATGCACCTGTCCCAAACTAGCTGCGGCTAAAGGCATCCGCTCAAAGCTGGCGAACAATTCGGGGACACTCTTCCCCAGATCCCGCGTGATGATTTCTTCTACCTGAGCGTAAGCAAATGCTGGTACCCGATCTTGGAGCTTCGAGAGTTCTTCAACATATTCCGCTGGGAACAAATCCGCCCGCGTTGAAAATAGCTGCCCCAGCTTGATGAAAGTCGGCCCCAATTCCAAAAACGTATCCCGAATCCAAATCGCCTGTCGCCGCTTCCTCGCCGCCTGTTTTGCCTCTGTGTAGCCGCCAATATAGCTCCACTTCTTGCCATCGAGCCAAGAACCATTCAAGAATTTTAGGAAAAATGACCAAATATCAATCTTCCGTCGCCGCTTGGAATAGTTAACTTTATTCCAGCGGTAGGAGCGATTGTCATTACTCGGCGGTGGCTCTGGCGTATTTTTGGGGACGACAACGATCGCCAACTCAGATCCAGTATCCTGGTGTGGTGAAGATATTCGATCGTCGCTGGAGGTTCGGTAGGATTCGGAAGTAGCAGTCACAGAATTTATGTTGGTAGTTGGTAGTGGTTGATGATTTACTGCTCCTCGCAACTAACCGCAGGGGATTAACCTTGTTGGCGATGGTTTTGAATTTCAGCTCTGAGTCTAGCTATTTCGGCTCTGAGATCGTCGATCGTTTCTTGGACATCCACAGTTTGTCCGGTAGAGGATACTGTAGTAGTGTTCCCACCCGCGCTGGTAGTTTCTCGTGCTGCTCGATCGATTACTTCTTGGGTAAACTGGCGCAGTTTCTCGCCCTGTTCAGCATTAATTTTCCCTAGCTCGCTCAGGGTATAAGTCAAAGTCTCACCCAGCTTGTCATTGAGGCTCTCAGCAAGGGCACGTCCGAGGAAAAAGCTATTTAGTACTGGTTTCGTCATAGGTGGCTGGTGATTGTACTTATGTAAAGAATTATAACGCGGGAGAGTTGGAAGTTGGCAGTTCGGAGTGTAGATATTTATATCAAGTATGTGTTGCTCAGAGCCTAGCTGATGAGCAACACATACTGATTGATATCCAGCATTATTTGTCCAAAATTTTCTCTCCACAGCCTTTCTCAAATCTGGATCGATAGGTTCTAGGCAATCTTAACTCGATCGATATCCAGAATTACTTTTCCAAAATCTTACAGAACCGAACCATGATTAAAATTCTAGCAATCTCTGGCAGTCTTCGATCTAGCTCTTCCAATACAAATATTTTGCGGGCGTTGGTAGATTTGGCACCTGAAGATGTATCGATCGAAATCTACGATAGGATTGTTACTCTTCCCCATTTTAACCCCGAAATTGATGATGACCGAGAGCTGATATCCGTCCAAGATTGGCGGAGTCAGCTCAAACAAGCTGATGCCGTAATTTTCTGCACACCTGAATACGCACATGGTGTCCCAGGCGTGCTCAAAAATGCTCTCGACTGGATTGTCTCTTCGGGTGAATTTATGCACAAACCCACTGCGGTAATAAGTGCCTCGCCTTCTCCAGATGGCGGTGAAAAAGCCAACGCCTCACTGGTACAAACTCTCAAAATGATGATGGCAGAAATACCTGACGGATCGATGCTGTGTATTCCGGCTGTCTCAGCTAAATTAAGTAAACAAGGTGAAATAGTAGATGTGGAAACAGAGATATTACTCCGATCTCTGCTAGAAAACTTAATCGAAACAGCTAATCAATCAACACAATCTCAGTAAAAACTATCTTCGTCCTAAATTACGACTTCCAATAGATGAACTTACTTAGTCAATACTAATATACCCATCATACCACCTGCGATCGGGTAATGAGTTGCATGACTAAATCCAGCCGCCAAGCCTAATTCTATTTGCTCAGTACCAGTGGGGAATCGATCGAGACTGGGATTGAGATAAGCATACTCATCATTCATCCCCAATTGAGCTGCCTTGGGTACCACAATTCGATCTAGATACCATTGTTGAAAGCGACGAATTAACTTACCATTAGGTCTGTGAAAGTCGAGGATTGCAACCTTACTATCAACTTTTAGGACGCGGTGTAGCTCTGTCAAACAGCGTGGAATGTCAGTAACATTTCGCAAGCCATAGCCCATCGTTGCAGCGTCAAAATAATCATCAGCAAATGGTAATTCAAGCGCGTCAGCTTCTACCCATTCAATATTACCTAATGGCGGATAGATATTCGCTATTCTCTCTGCCGCATTTGCCAACTGTGCAGGTGCAAAGTCAGCTCCGATTACTGTACCCGACGTGCCAACTTGCTTGGCTAAAAGTTGCGTGATGTCACCACTACCACAGCAGATATCTAGACAAGTATATCCAGCTTTAGCACCACTCCAAGATACAGCCATTTGCTTCCACACCCAGTGAATACCTAAGCTGAGATCGTTATTAAGCCTGTCGTATACAGGTGCAATTCGATTAAAGATTGCTTGGATATCTGTAGATGTGTAGTTTGATTTGGTTGACATGAAGAATTAGTGGATCGTAAATAGATATTTTAACTATGTATTTAATTCAGGAGTAGATGATGCTAATTTTTCGCCATCTAATCTACGTTTACGGGCATAGAGTTGAATTGTTGCTGCCATTACTACTACCAGCCCAACAATTAAATAACCTGTAATATCAGTCGGTAGATTATTTTTAAAGATTGCCAATAAAACGATCGCAACCAAGAACAAAGTAGGTAGCTCATTCAATCCACGCAACTGTTGGCTGCTCCACTTACATTCACCGACTGCGAGTTTCTTCATCAAACTCTTGCAATAGTGATGATAGCCAATTAGTAGAACCACTAAACCCAGCTTGATATGTAACCACCGCTCGTGAATAATTCCTGGCTCAGTCGAGATAATCCCAATTGCCATCGCGATCGTCACCAGCATTCCAGGGGTGGTAATAATACTATAGAGCCGCTGCTCCATGATCTGGTACTGCGCTGTGAGAATACTCCGCGCAGGCTCCGGCTGTGCGTTTGCCTCGACATGGTAGATAAACAACCGCACCAGATAAAACAATCCAGCAAACCAGACTGTGAAACCGACGATGTGAAAAGATTTAAACCACTGGTATGCCATGAGAGAGGGTAGAGAGTAGAGGGTAGGGGGTAGAGATTAGTAGATGGATATCAATTATCAACTACTTCCCTTTCTAGGTTAGGGAAAAAGCTTGGTAGTGGCTAGCCCGATCGAGATAAGCTTAATATTCTGCAATATCTAGAGGATAGGATGTGCCTGGAGATTTAGGGATACTGGTTGTGGGTGGTTTGGTTTCGGGGATATTAGCAGGAGTCTTGGGCATTGGGGGTGGCTCAGTACTGGTACCATTGATGGTGTATGTCGGTTTTAGTCCGATTAATGCGATCGGAACTAGTAGTCTGGCTATTTTACTCACTTCACTATCGGGAAGTATTCAAAACTGGCGGATGGGATATATTGACTGGCGGAAAGTTAGCCTACTCGGTGTACCTGCATTATTTGCGGCGCAACTTGGCGCGGCTTTGGCTCGATATATTCCAGCTCATTGGCTACTATTTGGGTTTGCGGCAATGATGCTGACGAATATCTATCTCATCGGCTTGAAACAACGATTAATTGGGATCGAATCGAGTACACCATCCACCGCCAGACATGGCTTCTCAACCACCATTACAGGTATTTTGGCAGGATTGGTGGCTGGGCTAATGGGAGTGGGTGGTGGGGCAATTATGGTGCCTTTACAGATGCTGCTGCTGGGGGAAACAATCAAGGTGGCGATTCAGACAAGTTTGGGTGTGGTGATGCTTACGGCTGTCTCTGCGACAATTGGACACAGCATCAATGGTCATGTCCTATTCAGTCAAGGTATCATTTTAGGAATTGGTGGATTGTTGGGCGCACAGCTCGGCACACGGTATTTACCAAAGTTACCCGATACAGTAGTCAGCAACTTATTCCGACTAACTTTATTTTTAACGGCAATCTACAGTTTTAGTCAGGGCATAATTAAATCAGCAGGAAGTTAAATTTACCATTCACTGAAATGTCTAGTTCGATCGTTGAAATCTTGTCGGCTGATGAAATTCGGCGGATGATTGTTAGAATAGCTTCAGAGATTAATGAATGCTGTCAAGATTTATCCCAGGTAGTGCTGGTGGGAATTCAAACCAAAGGTGTTCCCCTCGCTAATCGACTGGCAACACAAATTGAAATATTAGAAGGCATCAAAGTGCCTGTAGCTACCCTCGATATTACTTTCTATCGTGACGATCTGGATTCGATCGCAGTCAGAACGCCAGGGAAAACCGATATTCCGGTAGACTTGACTGGTAAGACGGTGATTTTAGTCGATGATGTGATTTATGAGGGGAGAACGATTCGGGCGGCACTCAATGCTGTGAATGAATATGGTCGCCCTAAGCAGATATTATTAGCTGTATCGATCGATCGTGGTCATCGTCAAGTACCCATCCATCCCGATTTTGTCGGCAAAAAGCTACCCACGTCCCGCGAGGAAAAGGTTAAGGTTTATTTTCAAGAATCTGACGGGCGAGATGCGGTGGAATTGACTCGCGCCAATACTAAGCTTTAACTAAGGAATGATGATTTAATAATACACAAATCTGCGATTGCAATTCTCATTCCTAAAATGAGTTTCGGGCAAGGATCTTCATGCTGTTATTACTAGCTCCGATCTACACCACCTGGGGATGAATCCCCAGGCTACTAAATAAAGTCCACTAAAGTGGACTGAAGAATCTGGCAGTCCACTTTAGTGGACTTTAATTTGGTAGCCCGCACTTCAGTTGCGGGCAGGTGCCGAGGGAAGCAAATCTTCTCAGCCCAAACTGACGCTAACTATCAACTTTCTAGCGGATCATCATCGTAATCAAACCTTGTTGTCCGACTAAAACTTCCCGAATCAAACTGATAATTGCCACCCAAACAATCGGGGTAATATCTACGCCACCAATCGGCGGAATGATCTTCCGAGAAGGAGCTAGAAACGGCTCTGTTGGGGCAATGACAAGACTAAATGGTAACTTTTGACTTTCTACCTGGGGGTACCAAGTCAGGACAATCCGAAAGATAAATAAGAATGTCATCACCACTAGAACTATGGTGACACCGATGTTAAGGAGTTGGATATTATTAGCAGTCATAAAATTTGTGACGATAATTTTGTAGGGTGCGTTACTGCGACAGGATAACGCACCATTACATTGTGTTGGTGCGTTATCCTGCCGCAGTAACACACCCTACGAGTTATGCAAAAACTCGATGTTGGAGGGAGGGCATTTGAGCACGGGCGCGGGCGAGTCGGGTGGGGCTGATTTCGGCGATCGCGACTCCAGGTAGATCCCCAGCATCTGCTAAGATCACTCCCCAAGGGCCAATAATCATCGCATGTCCGTGGGTTTGGCGCAGAGCATAGTGGGTGCCAGTTTGAGCAGGCGCGATCACGTAGCAGGTGTTTTCGATCGCACGAGCCTGGAGTAATACTTGCCAGTGGTCTTTACCAGTGTAGGCGGTAAATGCCGCAGGGACAAACAGCACGTCTGCGCCCAGCTTAGAAAGATGGCGATACAGCTCTGGAAACCGGACATCGTAGCAAACCGATAATCCAATTCCACCGAGATCGGCAGAATGATATACTTCAGGTAGTTTCAATCCAGCCATCACTGTCTTTGATTCTCGATAGGTATTGCCATCGGGGAGATCGACATCAAATAAATGGGCTTTCTCGTATCTACAGAGTTCTTCTCCGTTAGGGCCGACCAGAAGTGCGGTATTATATACCTTACCTTCAGTTCCTACTGGTACTGGAAATCCGCCACCAACCAGGGTTACTTGAAATTTTTGGGCAGTTGTCTTGAGAAATTTTTCGGTTTGAGTTGCGATCGAGTCAGCTTGATTGAGCTTATCTTCTTCTGTCCCCAGAAAGGCAAAGTTCTCTGGCAAACTGATAAGTTCAGCCCCTCGACGCACCGCCAATTCAATTAGTTCTTCTGCCTGAGCCAGATTTTTTGCCAGATCTGGTAGGCTAGTCATCTGAACAGCAGCAGCAAGGTAAGATTTCATGATCGAAAGCAAGTAGTGAGGTGGCAAATATTGAGGCTGTACTTCGGCTACGCTCAGTAACCGTGGGAGTGTTGACTAGCCAGTTGTGACTAGCCACTAGTTCTAGATGACTTTTGCAAACTTTAGTCCAAAGAACAAGCCCATCGCAATTCCAAACATGATTCCGATAAATCCCAAATACGTAATCGCGCCAGACATAAATTTATACTCCGCATTAAACTGTTCAAGTACTATTAAATCACTTTTTAGTGGTTTAGTGGTTTAGCGGTTTAGCGGTTTAGCGGATAGTAATTAGGTTTGATTCGAGTCTTCCACGCCCCCACGCCCCCACACTCCCACTCCCATCATGCCATCAATCCAAGTCGCACTCACTGCCAACCCATATCAAATCTCCATCGAATCTGGAAATCTAGAGCAACTGGGCGATAAATGTCGCGAACTTGCGCTAGGCAATAAAATCATGGTGGTGTCGAATCCTACTGTGTTTGGGCACTATGGTGAACGGGCGATTGCAGCACTGAGAGCTGCCCAGTTTGAAGTATTCTACTGTGAATTGCCAGATGGTGAGCGATACAAGACGCTAGAATCGATCGCTACAATTTATGATGCTGCCCTGGAGCATGGGCTAGAACGCTCTTCAACCCTGGTTGCGCTAGGTGGGGGTGTGATTGGAGATATGACGGGTTTTGCTGCGGCTACCTGGCTGCGAGGGATTAATGTGGTGCAGGTGCCGACGACGCTGCTGGCGATGGTGGATTCCTCAATTGGTGGGAAAACTGGAGTAAATCATCCACGAGGGAAAAATCTGATTGGTGCTTTTTACCAGCCGCGCTTGGTATTAACTGATCCTGATGTTTTGGCTACACTGCCTGCACGGGAATTTCGAGCGGGGATGGCAGAGGTGATTAAATATGCAATTATTGGAGATAGTGAGCTGTTCGATCGACTCGAACAAGCCAATGGGCTGAAACAGAGCCAGGTAAATTCAGAACTATTAGCTACTATTTTAACGCGCTCGGCTAGTGCTAAGGCGGATGTGGTGAGTAAAGATGAGCACGAATTAATTGGACTACGGGCGACGCTTAATTATGGACACACGATCGGTCATGCGATCGAAAGTGTGACAAAATATATATTAGTAAATCATGGCGAAGGTGTAGCACTGGGCATGGTAGCAGCCGGACAAATAGCTGTCTATCTGGGTTTGTGGACAGAGCAAATGGCTCAACGCCAGGATGCCGTAATTAGTAAAGCAGATTTATCGATCGAATTACCACCAGCCATTGATTTAGACGAAATTATCAAAACGCTCAAATCCGACAAAAAAGTCAAAGCAGGAAAAGGCGTATTCATTCTCCCTACTAAAATTGGCGCGACGAAAACAGTCGGTTATGAGGTATCGAATATCACGAAAGATCTTGTATCGGATCCGTTAATCAAGCAAGTTTTAACAGCTATGTTGCCGATTCAAACTACTTAGATTCCAGGTATTCTGATTGGAACTAGGTTAATTCGTCGCTATTCCAGGTTTCTCCAACCGAATCCTAGCCACCATCTACCGATCTTCCCTATCTTGAACTACCTCACTCGCCTCTCCAATTTATCGGCACAGATCCCCGACAGTCTGAGATCCTCCTGGCGGTGGCTACCTGGCCCCATAGCAGCCGCGATCGCCATTGGATTGGTACAATTAGGTGGGACTGTGCCAGCAGAAGATTTTGCATACAATCGGCTGACTGAATTGCGTGGAGAAAGAGCTTGGGACGATCGAGTAGTGGTTGTCGAAATTGACGATCGCAGTATAACTGAATTTGGCGATCTCCAAACCAATCGATCTCCCTATGCCAAGTTAGTAGAAATCCTGAATAAATATAATGCCAGCACGATCGCGTTTGAGCCTATTTTCAATAATAGCAGTGCTAGCGATAAAGAATTTAGAAATGCAATCAACAATCACAAGAATACGGCGATCATTCTAGCTCACAGTTGGAACGATCTCAACGAAGAACTTAAACCTAATTCAACCTTAAGCAAAGCAGCTTATGCAACTGGACATATCGATAAGATCAAGAGTCACGATGGAGTAGTTCGGCGGATTCAACAGTACAAAGGCAACGTCAATTCCTTTGCGTGGATGGCAGTTGAAGGCTATAATTCCAACAATGATTCCAAGATTAAACGTCCTAAGGATGATGGTAGCTTTTGGATTAATTGGCCAGGCAAAGTTGCCAAAGTCAAGCATTATTCTTTTGACACAATCCTTGCCGCTAAAGACTATTCAGACTTAAGTAAAGTCTTTAATAACAAAATCGTCCTCGTCGGGATGACAGGAAATAACGCCAAGCGAATCGATACCCCATTCGATCGAGTCGAAGGTGCAGCCAATATTTATCTACATGCGGCAGTTGTCGATAATTTACTTCAACATGCTCAATTGCAAATTATCGCTGATGAATGGCTATTTCTAGCTTTATTAGGTATCAGTCCATTTTTAAGTTATCAGCTTAGTAAGCTCACACATGGGCGACGATTATTAGCCGCGCTAGGCTTGACTGGAGGCTGGGTTTCGATCGTCACCCTCGCTCTGGCTAGTAACTATTGGCTACCAGTTGCAGCACCAATTAGCTTGATTCTACTGACAACATTGGGCGTAGCGTATTGCGAACGTCAGTACACAGATTTTTTAGTCAAGCGGGAGATTGACAGGCTCTGGCAAACCCATCAAATTAATTTAGCCGCTCATACGCCTCGGTTTGGTGACAAGCAACTTTTTCCACCAATTCCAGTTGACAAAGTTGCTAAACTAGCAACTATTGCGGCTGAATTGGGACGAGCACAGTCAGCTCAAACGGCAATTGCCCACAGTTTATCAATGGGACTACTCGCCACCGAATTAGATGGTACAGTTTGGTTTTGCAATTCAGTCGCTTCCCAACTATTAAATATCAATGTTGGCGATAATATCGAACAACGTCTGATCCCAAATTGGTTTACCCAACAGGAGTGGACTGAACACTTTAAAGACTTAAGTACTTGTCGAAGTTTACCTGGGAAGGAAGTCAAACGGAAAGACAAATTTTTTACGCTGAGATTAGAAGCTCTATATAACTGGCAAGAAATTCAACGAGATATCATTGATGGCAAGAAAATTGAAGAGATCGCGGTAGTTTCAGGATTTTTATTAGTGATTGAAGATATCACCGTATCTAAGCAACTTCAAGCAGTATCGCTCGATCTCGAACGCCATCGTCAACAGGAGCTAACTCTGGAAAATATTGAACTAGAAAAAGCGCGTCAATTAGCCGAATCAGCCGGAAAAATGAAAAGTGCATTTCTAGCAAACATGAGTCATGAGATTCGCACTCCGATGAATGGAATCGTCAGTTTCACCGAACTATTATTAGATAGCAAACTCAACGAAGAACAGCGGGGCTTTGTCGAAATTATTCGAGGTAGCTCCGACAACCTTCTAAATATTATTAATGAGATTCTCGACTTCTCCAAAATCGAAGCCGGAGAACTCCAGTTAGAAGAAATCAACTTTAATCTCACCGAAACTGTCGAACAAACGATCGAAGTCCTGGGCAATAATGCTTACTCCAAAGGAATCGAATTGAGCTGTCGAATCGAGCAGACAATTCCCCGCAATCTCCAAGGCGATCCCACTAGATTGAGTCAAATCCTCACCAATTTAATTGGCAATGCAATCAAATTTACCGATCGAGGTGGCATCTCAATTGATGTTAGCGCGATCGCGACAACCGATCGGCAAACTACCCTCTATTGTCAAGTTCAAGATACTGGCATCGGCATCGATTCCGATACCCAAGACAAGATATTTCATTCCTTCTCCCAAGCTGATTCCTCCACTACTCGTCAATATGGCGGTACAGGTTTAGGGCTGGCAATTTCCAAGCGACTAGTCGAAATGATGGGTGGTGAAATTGGTGTAATCAGTGCCCCAGGTGCAGGTTCAATCTTCTGGTTTACCCTGATTTGTAACCGTGGGAGCAGTCTCACTCCAGCCATCAATCAGGAATTGGCACTCAGTCGCCAACTCGCCCAAACCGTTCAGGGCAAACGCTTACTCATCGCTGGAAACTGGTATCATAGCTGCAATGCGATCGAGGCTACCGCTAGACAATACGGTGCGATCGTCGAAACTACTACAACTAGTGCGACCGCGCTTAAATTGCTCCTAGCAGCCGCAAGCACTGATAAACCATTTCAACTGCTAATTACTGATTTCTTCTTCCCTGACAGCCCAAATACCACCCTTCCAGAACAAATAGCCAGCTATCCAGAACTAGCAAATCTGCGCACAATTGCGACGATTACATTCAATGAATACGATCGTGCCCAGATCCTGCAGCAGCAATCTTCGATCTCTGGATATGCCTTCAAACCAGCCAAGCCGCTCTGTTTACTACACAAATGTATCGAAACCACACCAATAATCGCAACTGTTGGCAAAGCCTCTCTGGAAGAGAATAGCAAATCATTTGAGTCCATTACCGACCCCAAACCACCCCAACAGATCCTCCCCGAACGAGTTGGCGATCCGATGCGAATTTTGGTAGCAGAGGATAATAAAGTCAACCAAAAAGTCGCCCTCAATCAACTCAAAAAACTGGGCTACGTCGCCGATCTTGCCTGTGACGGCGAAGAAGTTCTCACCAAAATTGCCCACCAAGATTATGACGCAATTTTTATGGACTGTCATATGCCCCGCCTCGATGGTTATGCCACCACCCGCGAAATTCGCCTGCGGGAGGGCGCAAATCGACACACGATCATCATCGCCCTCACCGCCAGCGCGATGAAGGAAGATCGCGAATTGGCAATGCTAGCGGGAATGGATGATTTCTTGTCCAAACCCGTGCGCAAAGACGAGCTATCTGCCAAAATTGACCACTGGACACAGGCACTATCCCGCGCCCAATCCGCCGCAGTCGAATTGATTCCAACCACAACTAATTAAAAATATCTGGGGCTAGAATGCGATCGTTTTTTGGTGGTCGATCGACTTATCCTGGTAAGGTAAGCCAGCCCAACATCTATGAAACCGCCAATTATTGTCGTCCTCAATCAAGTGAGCGTCGCCACCGCCCGCCAATTGATGACAGCGTTACCAGGATCCCAATTATATGGGTTGGTCGATCGAACGATCGATGTCGATGTCAGATTTACTAATTTTGGCGATACAGTGCGACAGCTATATCAGGATGGTGTGCCGATAGTTGGGCTATGTGCCGCTGGAATTTTGATTCGCACTCTTGCCCCAATTCTCTCTAATACCAAAACCGAGCCACCCGTAATCGCCGTAGCTGCCGATGGTAGCGCAGTCGTGCCGCTGCTCGGTGGGATAACGGGTGTAAACGATCTCGCCGAGCAAATCGCTACATCTCTGAATATTCAGCCTGCAATTACCACCGCAGGTAAGATTCTATTCAATACCATTCTCCCCGATCCTCCCGCTGGTTATCGGCTCGCCAATCCCGAACATGTCAAGGCTTTTATCGCCGATCTAATCAGTGGAACTAGCGTTAGTTTAGAAGGCGACGCACCGTGGCTAACTGCCAGCGATCTGACTTTTTGTGCTGATGGGAAAAGAACAATTACAGTTACAACCCGATCGATCTCTGGCAGTCCAGAGCAGCTAGTCTATCATCCCACCAGCCTAGTCATATCGATCTATCAACCCACTCAATTCGATCTAGCTAGGTGGATCGAATTAATCCTCGATCGACTCGCCACAGCCAATCTCTCTCTCTCTGCGGTAGCTTGTATCGCTATTCCCAATACACCTGATGGAGCAGCAATTATTGGGATTGGTAAGAGCTTAAATCTACCGATTCGATTAGTTGATTCGATCGAATGGCATCAAGATTTAGCTGTAATTAGTAATGATCAAAATTTAACTATTCTCAGTGCAAAACAGCCAGTTGAAATCGAATCGATCGGTCAATCCCAAGGTAAACTAACTATAGTCGGTACTGGCCCTGGCTCTAAAGAATGGATGTCGCCGCAAGTTCGCGCAACCATCCTCGCCGCCACAGATTTAGTTGGTTATCACACCTATTTAGATTTAGTCAAAGATTTGAGCGTGGGTAAAGAGTGTCACGGATCGGACAATCGGGTGGAACTCGATCGATCTAGACTAGCACTAGATCTCGCAGCTAGCGGTAAAAATGTTGTCGTCGTCTCCTCCGGCGATCCTGGCATCTTTGCGATGGCAGCGGCGGTACTCGAAGTGCTCGACAAGGAAAATAGACCAGAATGGCAATCGATCGATCTCCAGATCAATCCAGGTATCTCCGCCATGCAAGCCGCCGCCGCTGCCATTGGTGCCCCCCTCGGACATGATTTCTGTGCGATTTCCCTATCTGATATCCTCAAACCCTGGGAAGTAGTCGCCGCCAGAATTGCATCTGCTGCTGAAGCTGATTTTGCGATCGCGTTCTACAATCCTATCTCAAGCCAAAGAAGCTGGCAATTGACCGCCGCGAAGGAGATTCTATTAAAGTATCGATCGAGCACCACTCCAGTCATTCTCGCCCGCAATCTGGGTAGATCTGGGCAGGAGGTGCGGGTGATTACCTTGGGCGAATTAGCACCTGAATCAGCCGATATGCGAACGGTGATTCTGATTGGTTCGAGTCAAACCCGATTGATTCCCCGCGCAGATGGCAGTGATTTGGTCTACACACCTCGATCTTATGTATAGAATGCGATCTCGATCGAACCACTTGTGCGGAGTGATAAAAAGCGACATTTCCTGTACCCTAAGGAAAGATGATGTAAATTTTATCAAAACAGTAATCTATGACAATCGCAACTGAAAGAACACCGACTGCAATCAAGCACGAAGTCAAAGACTTATCCCTCGCGGCTCAGGGTAAGCAACGGATTGAATGGGCTGGTCGTGAAATGCCTGTGCTGCGTCAGATTCGGGATCGGTTTGCAGCAGAAAAACCTTTGGCTGGTATTCGCGTGGTCGCTTGTTGCCACATTACCACTGAAACTGCTCACTTAGCGATCGCGATCAAAGCCGCTGGTGCTGATGCAATCTTGATTGCTAGTAACCCACTCTCCACTCAGGATGATGTCGCAGCTAGTTTAGTTGTCGATTATGGCATCCCTGTATTCGCTTTCCGTGGTGAAGACGAAGCTACTTACAAACGTCACGTTCAAACCGCCCTAGATCACCGTCCAAATATCATCGTTGACGATGGTTGTGACGTAGTGGCAACCATGGTGCAAGAGCGTCAATCACAATTGAGTGAACTCATCGGTACCACCGAAGAAACCACTACAGGTATCGTTCGCCTCGAAGCGATGTTCAAAGCTGGCGTACTCACCTTCCCTGCTGTCAACGTCAACGACGCAGACACCAAGCACTTCTTTGACAACCGTTATGGTACTGGTCAATCTACCCTAGATGGGATCGTTCGCGCTACTAATATCCTCCTCGCTGGTAAAACCATCGTCGTCGCTGGTTACGGCTGGTGCGGTAAAGGTACCGCCATGCGTGCCCGTGGGATGGGTGCAAACGTCATCGTAACTGAAATCGATCCTACCAAGGCGATCGAAGCGGTTATGGACGGTTACAGCGTGATGACCATGGCGAAAGCGTCCGTTGTTGGCGACATCTTTATCACCGTTACTGGTAACAAGCACATCATCCGCGCCGAACACTTCGACGCAATGAAAGATGGTGCGATCGTTTGTAACTCCGGTCACTTTGACATCGAAATCGATCTTAAAGCTCTTTCCAGCAAATCCACTGGTGTTAACACCGTCCGTAACTTTACCGAAGAGTACAAGCTCAACAACGGTAAATCCATCATCGTCATCGGTGAAGGTCGCCTAGTCAACCTCGCTGCTGCGGAAGGACACCCTAGCGCAGTTATGGACATGAGCTTTGCTAACCAAGCAATGGCTTGTGAGTACCTAGTTAAAAACAAAGGTAAACTCACCGCTGGTATTCACTCTATCCCTGTAGCAGTGGATAAAGAAATCGCGCGGATGAAGCTCGAAGCAATGGGCATCGAAATCGACAGTCTCAACCAAGACCAAATCGATTATGCCAACTCCTGGACTTCCGGTACTTAATCCAAAAGATCCCAATATCTTCTCTATGGTCTAAAATCCCCTCCCAGGAGGGGTGCCCGTAGGGCGGGGTGGGTAAATCTCCGCAGCAAATCAAACAGAATTGCTTGCGTAAATTAATTAGTTTTTTTAAAAGCATAGATCGTAATTCGGTCTATGCTTTAATTATGTTCGATCGAATAAATAAATAATCATGACCAAATATGTGCTCTGGGGTAGTTATTGCGAAGATGTGGTGAATAAACGCGCACCATATCGAGAGGCACATCTCGCTGGATTGGCACAACAAAAAGCCGATGGGATCTTAGTGACGATCGGTCCTACTCAAGATCTGACTAAAGTTTTTGGTATCTATGAAGCCACCAGCGAACAGCAGGTACGGAATTTAATTGAAGCCGATCCTTATTGGGTAAATAAGATCTGGACAGATTACCAAGTCAAGGAATGGATTCAGGCAATTTAGTAGATATCAAGGCATAACTATGAAATTCAATGTGACTATCGTTGGCGTAGCCTACCGTTAGGTAATCGAGATGAAGATGGTGTTTGGATCGTAGAATGTCCAAGCATTCCTGGTTGTGTCAGTCAGGGTGAGACAAAGAAAGAAGGTTTAATTAATATTCAAGCGGCAATTGCCGCTTGTCTGGAGGTTCGTGTACTGCGTAAGCTGTTGATTTCGGTTGAGGAGTAGTTTCCTCAGAAAAAGGGGCTTGCTGAAATTGGGAATCAGCAAGCTTTGTGAAATATTGCACGGCTGAATTGAGATCTGGTTTAGTCAAGATCGCATTCCTGGACTGAGAAACTTCACCAATTGCTCGACTGCTACTCGCACCGATTCAGGATCTGTACTCTGGAGCAGTGCCAACGGTTGTCCAGCTTCAGATTGGACTCGAACTAATGCCGCAATTACCAAATCTAACTTCCAGGCGAGCTGAGATCGCGACTGCTCTGGCAGTGACCGTTGTAGCACGTCCAAAAATGCTTCCATTGATACCGCAAATTCCCGCTCCACGATACTCTTGAGCGGTTCGGGTTCTGCCCAACAACGACCCATAAATTGAGTGTGGACGAGTAAAAACTCTTTATCTTGAGCCAAAAAATCTAGACAGGGTTTGAGTAATGCGGTCAAGATCGCTTCTACAGATGGCACTTGCCCCCCCGCCTGAAGTTGCTTGAGCAGTGCCAATTCTTGCTCGACAATCGGCCGCGCAAACCGCTCAACCACGGCTCGAAACAGCTCTTCCTTTGACCCGAAGTGATAGTGAACCGCCGCCAAATTGACATCTGCCTCACCGATCACATTTCGTAATGTAGTGCCAGCAAAGCCGCGCTCGGCAAAGAGCCGTTTCGCAACACTAATGATTTGTTCTTTGGTGTCGATTGTTGTAATACGCACAATTTTCTGCATTGGTTCCAGTTCTGTCAATTGTAGTTGAGAATTTGCTAATCCCCAAGCCTGCGACTCCCGCGCTTACAGTCTCTAAGCAATCCCGATCTCAGACTGACATTTAGGGCAATTTCAGATTCGCACCTTGCCATTTACTAAAATATCTGTTTTAATTGTATCAAACGTACGTTTGAATTAATGCGATCGAGCTAAAACTTAGCTCGATCGTCTCCACAAAACAGCAGTATGTAGATGACGAGCAAGCTTACTGGCAGAAAAGCACCCCAATTGGGATTGTGTTCAGCTTCGGCACAGTCATAGCAGCACTGATTAATGCCGGATTTATTAGCGATCGTCAAGCTGATGTCGGCATCTTATCTGGTATTGGTAAAAATATTAAACCGCTCACTATCAAAGTATCTTGATATGTCACTAGCAACATCAAAACTCAGACTGAATAATGTCTTCAAGCAACTGATGTCTCTGCACTGGTGGATGGCAATCTGCTATCTACTATTGTTTCCGAGCGGAATTTTCATGGCGAAACTTGAGGGTGAAGTTAGCTATCGAGAACTTTTATTTGCCGCGCACAAATCATTTGGCGTATTGGTATTACTATTACTCGGTTGGCGGGTTTATTTGTTAGTGAGAGTTTGGGGAAAGAAATATAGTAAGCATCTGCCTAAGTTAACTGTAAATTGGTACTTCAAGACTGGTTTGCATACTCTGCTCTACTTAATGATGTTCGTTGTGCCGCTGAGTGGTTATTGGCTATCCAATGCTTATCAGGCTAACAATATCAGTTTATTTAGCGTGCCGATGCCAGATCTCTTTCCCGTCAGTTCAGATGCGGCAGATCGAGCTGCTATCGCACATGGCGCAACCTCAAAAGCCTTAGCAATCTTTATCCTGATTCACTCGATCGCCCAACGGAAGGTTGTCAATGCTAATTGGCGCAGATTATCTGCTTGGATAATGAAATTGAGAGTGCAAAGGTAATTGACGAGTAAAAATATTAAAGCATATAGTTGATTGATTCAAACAAAGTTTAAATAAAAAATTAATTTTAAATACTCTCTAGAAGTTCTGTGACCATATTCTTATGATAAATATTTTTGACTGTTTATCGATAAAAAATTATCTTTGTGAAATATTGCACGGCTGAATTGAGATCGGGTTTATTCACGATCGCATCCCCTGGACTGAGAAACTTCACTAGTTGCTCGATCGCCACTTGGCATGTATCAATAAGTTTCATCAGTCGATTTTTTGTTTTCAGCTATAAATAGTTTTCGGTGATTAACGAAGATTTGCGATCGATATACTTATATTTCATTCTTACTACTTGCTACGGTATCGCGGCGATCGTCGAGCCAGTTCTTTAAGCGAAACAGGGATTTGTGTAACATCTCAATTTCATCAAAATTCCATTCAGCAAAGATGAGCTGGGCATCAGGTTCTATCTGGGAAATCGCTTGCTGGTGCGCTGCCAAACCTGCTGCTGTAATCGAATGAAATTTTACTCGTTTATCTTCCTGACTGACTTGAAACTCCAAATAGCTCTTTTCTAGCAAATGCTGCACCGTTTTGGTTATGGCAGGTTGATTTGCCTGAAATGCTGAGGCAAGCTGGGTGATGGTATAACGCTGCTGTGGATCGCGGCTAAAGTGGTTCAGCATGGTGAACTGCGGCAATGGCAAATTACTCTCATTCATCAATCGATCGAATCGTGTGGTCATTAACTGGTTTGACACCCCGATCCAAATCAAAATTTGTCTGAGTTTTTCGGGATCGTGACAATTCATAACTTTTTAGCGATCGATAAATCTTACAAATCTTGACAGGGCAAAGAATCCACCTGTCTAGCATATCCCAATCGCACCAATATTTCCACGAGATAGAAATCAGACATCCTTGACAATATTCCTGAGAATGTTAATATATTCTTGAGAATGTTTATGGAGTTTTATGATATCCCCTCAAAAGTCTTTGTACACGATCGCAGGCTGGTTGATGATTGCCGAAAGCCTGCTCATTTTTGTCCCACTCACTGTATTGGGCAGTGCGATTAACTGGCCGAAAAGTTTGAGCGATCCGGCTGATAAAATTCTACCGCTGCTGGTTGAAAATGCCTCAGACGTGAGGTTTGGCTATCTCGTTTATTTAATTTACTCAATTTTGTTTTGGGTAATTGCCAGCTTGACGATTCAGGTATTGAGTGATGATGAATCCGATTCAATCTGGCTGCGCGTTGCGAATGGATTTGGAATCGCTTCGGCTGTCGCTCGTTGCTTGGGGATTATTCGGTGGTTAGTGGCAATGCCTGCTTTAGCGACACTTTACACCGATCCAACTATATCTACTGGCACTCGTGAATCGCTCGCCGTCGTTTATCGTGCGCTCAATGACTATGCTGGCTCAGTTGGTGAAGTGCTCGGTGTGAGCTTGTTTGCCGGATTGTGGCTGGCGATCGTGTCGGTGAGAATTTTACAAACTAGAATATTACCCCGCTGGTTAGGATTTTTGGGGCTGGTGTCAGCAACGTTATTAGCTGTGCAATTAGCCAAATTGTTCGGCGTAGATCTAGGTGCGTTTATCTCGGTATCAGTGAGCGTTTTACAACTATGGTTTTTGGCGATGGGGATTGTATTAGTTGTGAATGCGGCAAAAGTCAATCCCCATCTTGCCGCCAAGCACTAAGGGAGAAGTAATTCTCAATTCTCAATTCTCAATTCTCAATTCTCAATTCTCAATTATTTACCGAGGTTTGATGATGAATAATGACGATCGATTGCATGTTGTTTTAGGAGCGAGTGGCGGGCTGGGTAGTGCGGTGGTGTGGCAGCTAGTTCAGAAAGGTAAACGGATTCGAGCTGTTTCTCGCTCTGCCCAAAGAGTTGATTTAGGACATCGGATTGAAGTTGTGCGGGGAGACATCAGCAATCCAGATCGGATGACGACGATTTGCCAGGGAGCATCGGTAATTTACCACTGCGCCAATGCGCCCTATCCTGAGTGGAGAAAAGCCTTACCACCGATGATGGATGCAGTCATTAGGGCTGCGGAGACTTCAGGGGCAAAAGTGGTGTATGGAGACAATCTCTATATGTATGGTCGGGTTTCAGGGCTAATTACACCGGATTTACCCGATCGAGCCACTGGGAAAAAGGGATTGGTTCGATCGAAGATTGCAGCGCAACTGATGACGGCACATCGATCGGGTCGAATTCAAGCCACAATCGGTCGATCGTCTGATTTTTTCGGTCCTGGCGTTTTGAATTCGATGATGGGTGAAGTTGTATTTCAAGCTTTGGTAGAAGGGAAAACCCTGAATCTGATTGGCAAGCTCGATGTGCCTCATACCTATACATTTATTGAAGATTTTGCTAAAGGTTTAGTAACGCTGGGGGAACGAGAAGAAGCTTTGGGGGAAATCTGGCATATTCCTAGTGCTGAAACGCTGACGACTCGACAGTTTCTTAACCTGATTTTTGCTGAGGCTCGGTACACCCCTCAGTTACGGATTGCATCCCCATTGATGTTGAATTTTCTGGGATTATTTAGCAAGATAATGTGCGAACTCAAGGAAATTAGCTACGAATTTGAGGAGCCTTTTGTTGTCGATCATCAGAAGTACGAACGAGTATTTGGTAACAATTCAACTCCACACCGTGAGGCGATCCGCATGACGATAGCTTGGTTTTACGATCGCCATACTCAGGACGTAAGATCTTAGGATTTAGGCTATTTTGGTATTGGTTAATAGATTAATTGAAATAATAATTCTGGAGCTATTTTATGGTTAATAATATTACGACAACTCATTCCCAACTGCACTATCATATTGACTGGCAAGAACTGCGAAGAGCTTATCAAGTATTCATGACTAATCCGGCTCAAGGGATTCTCCATATCCTCGCGGCTGGTCGC
>JANNDL010000005.1:0-28540 GCA_031387665.1 Chamaesiphon sp. OTE_75_metabat_95
TTGTCTAGGTTCATGGCTAGGATGACTGGCTCCACCAGCGGCTTTCACCGTCTGCTTTGACTCGTCTCTCTTCACCGCTTTATTAATATAGCTTGAATTAATATAGCTTGTCAACCCCTTTGGCAAAAGTATTTTTGCTAAAGTGCGGGGATAACCTTTTGATGCTGCTTTTTGGCTAGTTCGGGTGGGCGAAATCCCTATAGTATATCGATATCCAATTTCAACGCTGGGTTATTTGCCCATCTATCTCCAACGTGGGCATAAATCGCTGTAGTGCGGGGATCCGCATGACCGAGCAAATCCTGCACCTGTCGTAAGGTTGCTCCATTCCGCAGGGCTAATGTCCCCGCTGTATGCCGCAAGCTATGTGCGGAGAGGGTTCTCCCTTCCATGTATTTGAGATTCGTTGCCTGAAGATATTTATCTATAACCTGTCGAATCCCGCGCCGCGATAATCGATCTCCTCGTCCATAATTACTGAGATTAATTAGTAGGGGGTTATCTACCATGCAATCAAATCCATCTCCCCGCCGCATTGTCAAATACCCTTCTAATACCTGCGCTAATTGGGGAGTCAAAGGAACCACTCGCGTATGTCGCTTACTACTGACTTTCAACCCGACGTTCTCGCCTTGACGTACCACGTCGCCAATATTCAGCCGATGCATTTCTACAGTACGAGTTCCTTCCAGTGTCATTACGCCGAGCAATAATTTATCGCGCAGGGTTTTCAATGGGAGGCGAGTATCGATGGATTGGAACAGTATGGTGGCCTCTTTTTGTTCGAGATAAGTAATTCTCGCTGCTGGGTCGATGGACTCTGTGGGTGGTTTAATCCCCCAAGCGGGATTACTCCCCATCAATCCATATTCCGTCGCCGCATCATATAGGCGACTAACTGCGGTTAATTTAATTGCAATTGTGTTGGACTTGTACCCCTGCTCTAATAACCACCACCGATAAATCTTAATTGTCTCGCGTGTCGCCGCTCGCGGATCGAGTTTGCGATCCCGACACCATCCTAAATACTGTTTTACCTGTGTCCAGTAAGTAACGATCGTATCACCACTGGCACTCCCATTAGCAACATCAAATTGCAAAAAGTTGGTGAACACTCCAATCAATTCGTCGCAGTCGATTTCTACGACTGATTCCGTCTGTTGCTCGGTGGTACTGACCATCTGTACTCGGTGTAGTTATTACTCTTATTGTATAAAATATCTTCAATCGATGTCGCTGCTTGTAACAAAATGTTAAGTTAGCTCAGTTACTCTTCTCAATCTTGATCGTCATATTTTTCACTCAAAGGCTATAAATATGCTCTTAAATTATGACAATGTATATATATTAATAAAATATGCATAAAATACGTACATGGATATTTGTTTAAATCATGTGTGTGAAAATAACATGATTTATTTGCTAAGGGGATAAATTCATGCTATCAATCATGGGTATTATTGCGATGTTTGCGCCAGCAATGCCACGAGAAATTGACTTTAATTGCTAGTAGAGTTTAGGGGTGAAAGGATATTTAGGTACTTATAGTTACACTTATAGGAACCTTAATCCTCCTGACCCCTAAATTAGGCATCACCTTTGACAAAGCATTTTAATTAGGGGATGGGGGCTAGAGAGAAGACATCCAGACAATTCACTATTTTAGATCTGGTTGTACGCCGACCTGTTGCGGCAGGCTAACGCCAAAAGTAGAAGCTGGAGATAATCGCGGCTAGATGAGAAATGATTTTTTAGAGGGGAAGAGACGAGATTGGGTGGGGACTCGAGAGAATTCGCAAACACTTGTAAGTGCCAGGGGAACGGAGGTATGGAATCCAAGAATGTGATAATGCGTCTTTTCACACTCTTAGATTCCATAATTGTTTGGTCTCTGACATAACCAAAATTCGCAACTCCTGCACCAATACAGATTCTTCGGCATTACTCAGGTGGCGTGGTGGCAAATCAACTCTGGGGATTAACTTCACAGCAGCTTTAGGCGAACAAGTCCAGTCCGTTCTCACTGGTCATGACGGTTCGCAACTATTTTTAGAACTTGCTTCGGATCTCGGCTTGACACCATTATGCGTTGCGCCGATAAATTCGAGGTATTCGGGGAAGTTGCCAGTGGTGGCAGCCTGCAAGCATTGGCAAGAAACGATCTAGAAATCAAGACTACTAAAAAAGAAATTAGGATCCAAATTGCATTAAATCTTTTAAGAAAATAGCGAATTTGCTATAAAAATATGTATTTAAAAAACACACACAGCTTTCACATGCACTTGATTTTAACTTAAGTTAAGTGCATGTGAATAAAATAAACGTGTTTATTTTGCAGCTATTGATAATATTTGAAGAGCGAGACGATCGAGACAAGGCTGTGAAAATGCTGTGGCGAATAGCTAAAGTTCTCTGTTCGCGTAGCGTCACGAAGTGAAGAGAACTGCCAAATTGCGTAGTTCGTTTTAACGAACTTTTGCTATTAGTCCGTTGGCATAGCCTTTTTGCAAAGGCAAACGCTACGCGAACGGAACGAAACACTTCCAGTTCAGGACGGTGCTAAAGCGAAGCAAATCAATTTTAATTACCAGAACTCACGCTACTTATCGTCCAATCTTGAATATGTTGCTGTAGTTCTGGAAAGAAAGAGTGAAAATCTTGTTCGAGATCGATCGATTCCCGTTCGAGTATTGACATAGAATCAACAAGCTTAATTTTGTCACCCATCCTAGCTCTAATTCGATAATCTATTCTATCTAGCGCATTTTCTACACCAGATAAGTGTTGATAGCTGCTTAACCAATCACCATCCACCATATACCCGATTATTTGTCTAGCTGATGGTGGAATCTCACCTGGATATTTTTGAAATGATTCATATATCTCTGCTGTAAAATCAGCGAAGATAGTATCAGAGTATATCGCCCAGTTCTTTGCTAGTAAATGGTCGTAAAAAACATCGATTAATATTCCCGCAAACTTACTATATTCTTTGTCGATCCTTTTCTTACTGATTTTGACAACTGGATGGCTATCGGTAAATTTATCGATCGCATAATGTCTACTAACACCTCGTCTTAAATCACAATTGAGGTCATCTATATCTTTACCTTTGACCAGATCGCCTAATAAGTTACCTAATCGATTCTCAACGTTTGGTTCTGACAGTAAGATGTGAGCAAGCCAGTTCATAATATTGATTGGTGTTATTAGCCGAATAGCTGTTGCCAAAGAGATTTGTTGACTTTGATTATTGGTTTTGGCTTTACCTTCAGCATTTGCTTTTCTGCTATATTCAAATATCCCTCGATCCATCCCCAAATAGACTTGTCATAAACTTCGATTGTGTCCAGCCAGTTAACATCACCAGCACAAGCCATATCAATACAATAAACGAATGAATCTACAGAATTGTTACATGTTTTGATGAATTGAATGCCACCTCCAAATTCTGCATGATATCCAGACACAAAGAAAATATTTTCTAGCTCACCAATAATACCGTTTGTCTTTTCACTCATCAAGAAAGTATCTTCTTGCATCGACTGAGTCAAATATCTTGCTCTTACTAGATTAAAGTCCTCATACTCACTAATATACAACCATTTGCGATCTCGACCGCCCAAAAGCTTCATAATTTGCTTATAAGCTAATGGTAAAGTTCCATATTGCTGTTCGATCGATTCTAACTCTCGATCTTCACAACCGATTAAATCTTCTTCCCTAGCAATTCCTCTCCTTAGAATTTCTGATTTTAGTTCGTCAATATTAGTAATCATAAATTTTCTATTCTTTCTCTAAAGTGATAAATGAGCTGACAGAGACAACATTTATCCAATAGTTTCACCTTTAATATCCAAAACATGATACATCTCTGCTGTCTGGGTATCTTTTTTAAGAACGATATAATGTCGCACAGTACCATCACTTACGATTAGGAGAATTTCTCCTGTTGGCAATATTGTACAGCTAGATTTAGATACTTGAGAATAATCAATAAATTCGATGGCTCGCCTCTGTGTTCTTTTCTGAGTTTCTTTAACTGCAAAAATGACAGGAGCATTATTGTTTTCACAGGTGTATCCGGCTTCTTTTGCCGCATCAATTTTTGCCGCATCAATTGTTCGGTAAATATTTGATATAGAGTCATTGATTGAGCGGGGTGCCGTCGAGTTCGATTTCAGCTTCTGGCTCTAGGCTTTGGAGGAAGCGTCCTGGAGATTCTTCGTCGGTATAGCCGCATTTTCCCATTCTAATAAGATTTTAGCGTAGCCGATGCTGGCTCCACCTGTCAACATGCCGGAACTTGCGATTACGACTGAGGGATGGGCGATCGCAAGGGGGCGTTCTTTGGGCGATCCAAGTCTCCTGACGGAGAGGCTACGCCAACGAGATAATTCGCGGTGAGGATTTCTCGCTGAAGAAGGGAGACTGGGTTTTGGCGAAGTTTTGGACGGATGCGGGAAGTAGTTCTAATTGTGTCTGGAATAAGTCGGTGACTTCGCGGACTAAGCCATCGACGTAGACGGGGACATTGACGCTATGGAATAAGGCACTGGTGCGGATGGCGAGGATGATTTCCTGAGCGCGTCCGAGGGCGAAGGCAGGTATTAGTACGTTACCACCTGCGGTGACGACTTCGACGATCGCTTTAATCAAGTCGCTCTCTTGGCTGCGGCGGGAGGGGTGGGTATCTGCACCGTAGGTGGATTCGGTAATTAAGATGTCGGCTTCGGGTAAATCGGCGAGTTTAGAGCCACTCTGCGGTGCGGCTGCTGGTGGTATTGTAGTCGCCTGTCTATTTTGCAAAGCTCACTACTCATCCATAGACTGATATTTAGTCGGTACTCGCAAATTCATCATAAAAACTATCTGATTTTTCTCAATATTTATATTTGTGATGTGTACCGTTGCTTTATTCGTCAATAAGTCTTCAACTTTTAGCTGATTGGGAGATTTATAACCAGCTTCTTCTAACCATTCCGCAACATTGCGCCAATTGCCTATTTTATGATCGTCAGGCTTCTCTAGTAACGATTTGACATACCTATAGATAGTCGCCGACAAATCACTCTCTACACCATTCACTGACTTTCCTAGCTTTTCGGCAATTTCTAGCGGACTATGCCCACACAATAGCCCATTGAGATGAGTCTTTTCAACAGGAGTGAGGTGCTTACCTTTAGCAGAAGCCAAGTCAGCATAAAGTACTTCCAATCCCCATTCTGCCGTTGCTGCCGAAAAGTGTCGATCCATAAATGCGATTAATTCTATCCGTAACCTGATGAAATATTAACATAATCACTGATGAACAGCAATTGGAGTTATGAGATGGCAGCGATTAAGCTTGTGTAAGGGACAAAAGTATCGACAGTCGATAGTTAAACAAATATAGAGCTTCTGGTATCAAGATGAAGAATATAAAAATAGGTGTAATCATCTTCATTCTTTGGTCTAGTTCGATCGTCTCAGGTTGTCAGGAAAAACGAATACAGCTTACACCAGAAGGAATTCCTCGAAAAATTGTAGTGGCTAACAAGGATGGAAGCAAGCTTTACAATTCAAATGAACTAAATCAGATTCAAGCGACTGCAACTCAATGGGAAATTTTATTTGTAATTCAAGACTTAGGAACGAGCTACGAAGTCACTCGTGATGTTGAAGACATATCACAGCCTTTATTTGTTAGAAAAACGAAAGAGCTTATTGATTGGAATACATATTTTTCAATAGCATATAAAAATTCTCCTGATTATGTTACACCATCACGAGAGCGTGTGAAATTTTATAAGACTCTTAAGGATTTACAGGATCGTAATCAAAAAGAAATTTCAATGATCGAAAAATCCAAACATTCTGGTAGAAGCGATCCATCAGAACATTATGCTGTTGTTCTAAATGACCTTGGCAATGATGCTTATCATGTTGTGAGTTTGTACGACGATTTAGTTAACAATAAATATACTTTTCTAGGAAATTATGATAATGGGTATATTAAATTCTCTAAAGATTCGATCTTTCTGTGCAGATACGTCAGCAAAAAGGATCTTAAAGATCAAGCTGTAAAAGTTATTACTGCAACAATAAATTTCAATGGAAAAGTTACACCAGATAACAAAAATAATGCATACAAGTACTTGTCTGAACTGATCGGCAAAGGTAATAGTAATAAGGTATCTAATGGAATCGATAGTATTCTGAACATTTTCAATGGTAATAACGTCCCTAAAAATACAAAAACAGGTATTTTTAGTAAAGATGCTATCGATGGAATAGACACCGAAAAAACGCATAGTGAATTAATTAAGATTTCTCAAAAAATGGATGTTTTCTTAACCACTAGTAAGAACTGGAATAAATATGGATACTCATGCATTCCTGCTGAGTGGATAGAAGAGTAATATTTAGGATATAAAATGAAAATACATCAACCAATATTCACGTTGAATAAAATTATAAAAAAAGTAAAAGATGGGAGAGAGGATAAAACAATTCTTAAAAATATTTCTTTTGAAATAAATTCAGGTGAATTTGTAGGAATTTCAGGAGATTCGGGAGCAGGGAAATCAACGTTGTTGCATATAATGGGGGGACTAGATACTATTTCTGATGGACAACTCATATTCAATGGACAGAATATATCATCACTAAATAGTCGCAAAATGGCTCATCTGAGACGGCAGATTGGTTTTATATTTCAGGCATCTCACCTAATCGATCATTTAAGTGTTCTTGAAAATGTTTTAATGCCTCTTAAAATTAGTGGTAAAAATCATAAAAATGTTAGACAAAAAGCAATTACATTGCTTGAGGAATTTGGAATAGTAGATAGTATCTCTTTGTCAAAACTCAATCAGCTTCCCAGAACATTATCAGGTGGAGAAAAACAGAGAGTAGCTATTGCCAGAGCAGTTTTAGCTAATCCACAAGTAATATTAGCAGATGAACCAACTGGCAGCCTTGATTTTCAAAATGAGCAATCAGTGATGGACTTATTGCATTATATTAACACGCATTACAAAACAACTATTGTGTTGATTTCTCATAATCAAAGAATGATTGAAAAATGCTCTAGAGTTATACATATTAGGAATGGTGAAATATCATTTTGAATGAGTAATATCTACGAAAATAATTAATTTGTGAAAATACCATGAAAATACGCGACTACGCTAACTGGATTTTAAATGAAATCAAAGACTCTAAGCTATTTACATTTTTAAATGTATTAGGTGTTTGGATTAATGTTTTTGTTGTAATTATTTTCTTATCTTTGGCAAACGGGATTGAAACAACAGCCATTAACCAGATAACCAGAAACGTAGATATATTCACACTTCAGGTTTCACATTTTCAACATAATAAAAGGCTAAAAGCTGACGAATTTAACTGGGTAAAAAACGATCGACATGTCAGACAAGTTATTCCAGTTTCGACAGGTTTGGTGAAGTTAAATATTTACCCAACTCAAAATTCTTCCGATCTAAAATTCAAATCTTTAACTTCAGAAGGTGTCTATACTGAAAGTTACTTTGTTGAAGATATGACAGGAAAAGATCTGAGGACAGAATCTCTGAAATTAACCAGTGGTAATCTACTATCAATTAATGAGCCTAATGGATTAATTATTTCTGAAATTATGTTCAATAAGTTAAAAGTTAAAAATGTAGATTCCGACTATAAAAAATGGAAAGTTGGTATTCAGGTTAAAAAAGATGAACTGTCGCAAGAGTTTAAATGCAACATAGTCGGTATTGCGACTAAAACTCCCTATGATGGAGTGTTAGTATATGTAGCTTCGCCTCTTTCTAGAAATATTGATTCATGGTTAAGAGATAGTCATGAACAACAGCCAAATGATTTTGAAAAATATGATTATGAGAGATTCGATTTTGTGACTAATAATCTCGCCGATCTTGAATATTTGCGTAATGTCATAAGAAAAAAAGATTATGCAACTATCTCGGTTTTAGATAATGTTGATAACGTTAGAACTGTATTATCCATCATTAAAATAGTATTTTTTGGTATTATAGGTATATCAGGTTTAATATCTGCTTTTAATATTGTGATTACACTTACTTCTTATGTGCTAAAACGGCAGAAAGAAATAGGTGTATTGAAGGCTTTAGGAGCTACTAATTCACAAATCCAGTTTATTTACTTGTTTCATGCCTTTTTCATATGCTTTTTGGGTAGCTTGATAGGTGTAGTTAGCGCATACTTTGTTATTATATTAACTCAACATTTATTGTCTAAGATCGAAGCCCTTAAGAATATAAATATACTTGTTTTTGAAATTAATCATGTTGCTATTATTTTTTGCTTATCGATTGCAACTGGACTTATTGCAGCTCTTGTACCATCGCGGCGAGCGTCTTCCATATCTCCAGTTGAGATGATACGCAACAGTTAATTTTATCAATGGAGTTAATCATGGTTCAAAATAATATGATGTCGGATGCAGTATTAGCCGCAATTATTACTTCTGCCTGCAATATTCTGGTTGAGATTTTCAAGAATTATAATGCTACGAATAAATCGCAAACAACAAACAGAAAAGAGTTGCTATCTTTTTTTATCAAGTGGAATATTTCTAATATTTTAGGATTATTTTTACTATGTGGAATCTTTAATGGCGTAGTCGAGTCACTGATGCTTTCTCGATGGATACATAATAAAAGTATTTGGTTAATTAAACATACAATAGCTTGGAGTATAGGGGTATTAATTATTGTTGGATTCAAGATTTCAGGCTTCTGGGTGGGAGCTGTTGTCGGTGTTTTTATTGGCTTAGTACAAATACTCCCGACTCGACAACACTTGTATGATGGAGTTAATCTCATTCATGTGATAAACACATCTGTTGCATGGACAATAGGATTATTTTTATTGCAATCTATGAATTTTAAATCTGGTCTAATTGAATATATAATTGCAACTATAATTGCTGGCGCAGCTATTGGTATCATAACTTTTTATCCAGCTTTTTTCCTATTTGCCGAAAGTTCATCTAATACAACTCCATGAAGTCAATATCGAATTCACCCAATTCAATCATTCAAATCATCTTCATCCAGATAGGTTTCCTCGATCGAATGCTCCACCTCTGCGATCGCAATTTCTGTTTTTTGACCTGAAAGCCTCTCATCAAGAGAATCAATTTTTAGTTCATATTGCCCAATTAGATCTTCCACTTCTTTATTGGTAATATTCCCTCTGTCTGATTTAGAATAAATCGTCGTTAGTAATATTGATTCGGGAGTTATTGTATAGTATATAACTCGATAACCACCACTTTTTCCTTTTCGAGTATCACTATTTGGGATTCTAACCTTGTAGACTGGATATCTATTCTCAGCAATTCTATCTCCTGGCGTTTCACCAGCTTCTAATTGTTGAATTAGAGGCTTGATGTCTTTGTCGATCGAACGATATCTTTTGTTAAGCTTTTTCAGTTCCTTTTTATATGAAATACTTTCATAAATCTTGGTTAGCGGTATGTTATCCTGCATGGATTATCTTCTAGCTTCACTGAGTTCTTTTACAAAAGTCAGATGCTGTTCATAGTTATTATCCTCAAATTCATCGAATTTCTTCGGAGATTTAGTATCTTTAATAAACCACATCACAACATCAACGGATTGAGGCTTAGTCTCTTTCAATGGTCGATCGAGGATAAGTTGTCCTTCCTCATTAATCTCCCCTGTAGTTTTAATCTTAATATCATCCCACATCTCTGATACAGGGGTACACTCACCTCTTGAATATTCGTGTAAGCTCTCAACAATACCATCAATAATCTCGGCTTTGGTTGGTTCGCGATACTCTTCTTCGTCATCATCACAAAATACAATATCAATTTCAACCTGCTGCGGCTTGATTTCCTTTAGTGACTCATGTAAGATGAGTCGATTATTTGCATCTATTTCTCCTGGTACTTCGATATATCTCATATGGCTTCAGGTATTATTTCCGCTTAAATCTAGTTTAACATTAACTTCTAAATGAAATTCTCGATCGCGTAGGTACGATCGGTAATCGAATCCACTCAATTCAATCATTCAACTCATCTTCATTCAGATCCAAATCGATTTCCTCGATCGATTCCTCCCCCAATTCATCTTCACCATTAACAATCGATTCAACCACCGCAACCTGACGATCGAACGCTGGACATTTCGCAGTTGGATCGACATTTCGCTTGTACAATGGACTCTCCTCCGCACGACAGAGATAACCATCGAAAAACTCACAGACAGCGCAACAATCCAGCCCACTCAAGATCGCCGAATCAACTGCAAAGGATTTATGGCTGGCGGGTTTGAGCATCAAGCCGCCTCTTGTCCATTTTGCTGATAGTAATCCCGTTGCGGCTAAATGTTGCCAGCGAGGATCTTCGAGGACGCTATCAGCGATGCGGAGCCATGCACCATCGAATTCGGCTTCGATTTCGAGTTCAAATTCTTGTCCTGCGTCTACTCTGGCTACTTGGGCTTTGGAGAGATGTTCGGGTGCTTCGCCGAAGGTGATGGTATCGCCGACATCGGGGATGTGAATCCAATATTTATCGCGTAAATCTCCGGCTTTGGAGAGTTCGTGGAGAGCGGATTTGGAGCCGTGAATTAGGATTAGGTGTTGGGGATTGACGCGGTGGATGACTTGGGTGATCCCAACTCGATCGGCATGGGCAGATAGATTGAAGCGTTGGATTTTGGCTCTGACTGTGAGCGGTGTGCCATCGAGTTCGATTTCAGCTTCTGGCTCTAGGCTTTGGAGGAAGCGTCCTGGGGATTCCTCATCGGTATAGCCGGAGATGAAAATAGCCGCATTTTCCCGTTCTAATAGAATTTTAGCGTAGCCGATGCTGGCTCCGCCTGTCAACATGCCGGAACTGGCGATAATTACTGAGGGATGGGCGATCGCGAGGGGGCGTTCTTTGGGCGATCCGATCGAGATAATTCTCGGTGAGGATTTCTCGCTGAAGAAGGGGGACTGGGTTTTGGCGAAGTTCTTGACGGCGGCGGGGAGTAAGTCGAGCTGGTTTTGGAATAAGTCGGTGACTTCGCGGACTAATCCATCGACGTAGACGGGGACGTTGACGCTATGGAATAAGGCACTGGTGCGGATCGCGAGGATGATTTCCTGGGCGCGTCCGAGGGCGAAGGCGGGTATTAAAACGTTACCACCTGCGGCGACGACTTCGACGATCGCTTTGATCAAATCGCTTTCTTGGCTGCGACGGGAGGGGTGGGTATCTGCACCGTAGGTAGATTCGGTGATCAGGATGTCGGCTTCGGGTAAATCGGCGAGTTTTAGCCCCTCGGCAGTACGGCTGCTGGTAGTATTGTAGTCGCCTGTATAAAGGATCGATCGATTGCCGTATTTCATGTAGATACAGGCTGCGCCGACAATGTGCCCAGCGTGAATAAACCGCACGGTTAATCCTGGTAAGGGTGAGAAGTCTACGCCGACGGGTTGAGTTTGGAGCGTGAACAGGGTTCGATCGAGATCGTCGGCGGAAAATACCTGTCCGAAGTCTTCATTTCCCTCTTTTTGTTGGGCTGTCTGCACCTTCAAACCATCTGTCAGCATCACATGGGCAATTTCCCGCGTCCCGTGGGTACAAATCATCGGCACATCAGGAAAATTTCGATGAAAAATCGGCAACGCCCCAATATGATCGAGGTGAGCATGAGTAACAATCATTAAATTGGGACGCTCTAATAGCTCAAATGCAGGCAAAGGATCGCTCCCTTTCGGGCGAGTCCCCGCATCCATCACGATCTCATAGGGGCCAATTTGTACCCGAAAACAAGACGCACCAATTCCTCTAGCTGCTCCTAATGGAGTGACAATTAACCGATCTAAATATTTATCGTTCTCCTCGGTGGTAATTGCTTCTGAATCCCCAGAAGGGCGGGTGCTTGGTGCAACGCACGCTGAGGAAACCATCTTCGATACGTCTTCGCCTACAGCGCGATTGCATCCGCTTTTAAATTCATTTTCTAGCTCCGTTGTAGCGTTAGGTATGAACCCGCCCCTACGATTAGACGGATACGCATAAACTCGCGCTACTTTAGTCCGCCCATGTACTTGAACTCTAGCGCGTAATTCAGTCGGGACGAGACTTTGAGCCTCCCATTCCCAGATTGGCTCCTTGACTCTGGTAAGGGATAGTTCCCAGTCTCGCTCAGTTAGCTCCAAATTCAGGGCTGAAAGTGCGAGAGGAGTCATTTCAGCCTTTCTGTCGCCGTCCAGGTTTCGAGGGTTGTAAACGGTCTTCGGGGCAACGCTGGGGAGAGATTTAACAGTCGATGATTCACCTTCAGTTGAGTCGAGATGGGTGGCTTTGAGAATCTCTAATGTCTTCCCCACCCGTTGAGCGACAATTTGCCACAGTTGCCCTGTCTGCATCGCTTCCGGCGGATTGAGAAAGGTGGGGCGAATGGTTTGTTCGCCATGTCTATCGATCTTCGTAGTGATGATGTTATGCTTGCGACTGACTTGGCAAATTCTCGCGACACAGATAAATTTATCAGGTTCAAGCGCAATCTCAGCATACGCCCCAACGATTTGCAAACGGGTAATAGTCCCATCGGTTTGCATAATCGGAATTACCCGCCACTGCTTATCGCCCTCAGCCAGATTGATATCTCCCAATGGTGCCGCCCGAAACCCAATTCCATCGGGGGTAGTAAGGACTAGTTTAGTCGGTTCTCGATCGTCAGGGGCGATCGTGCCACTAACTGTCATTTCACAATAGTGTTCGAGTGAAACTGCGATGGTGTTAGTGGACATGTTGATTTTAATTGGGAATTGCTGATTCTCTTTCGCCCAGGCGGAGAAGAGCTAGTCACATCGTCTATACTTAGATTGAGATTACAGTGCGAGTTTGATAGTCGTATCGATCGCCTTGACTCAAGAGATGTACCGTCAGATTGTGTAGACTCAGCGGTGAAGTTTGACTGGAATCTAGATAATTTGTGTGGGTTAATTTGCCTGGATCGATAATCGTAATTGTACCCTTGCCGACGACTTCAAAAGTACCATCATCATTAAACGCCGCACAGGTATCCTCATCAATACCAATCCCCAATTTATCAGGATTTGCCGCGATCGCACTCATCAATCTTGCCATCCGATTGCGGTTATGAAAATGCTGATCTACCAGTAGTTCGGGGAAAATACCCAACCCATCGGTTAAATCTACCAGCGAGCGATTTGGCGATTCACCACTAATCCCCCCAGAAATCATCCGTTCGCCCACAATCGCCGCACCCGCACTAGTGCCAGCAAAGACGAGATCGCCAGATTGAATTCGCGCCTGAATCGCTGCCATAAACTTACTACCACCGAGCAAGTCACACAACCGCATCTGATCGCCACCAGTAAAGAAAACACCTGTACAGTCGGCGAGGGTACTGAGCCAGCGAGATTCATCACATTCTTTAGGCTGACGAATATCGAGGATCTGGACTTGTCTAGCACTCATCCCTTTGAAGATCTGGTAATACCTGTCGCCAACAACGCTGGGTTCTTGAGATGCACAGGGGACGATCCCGATTGTTGCCTTTTTCCCACCCGCACTTTGAAAGAAAGCGGTTAAGATGTCGCAGGCATTTACTTTGTCTTCTGCGCCACCAATTACCATCACTGGATAGTGGGTAGAAGTTACCATCGATTGTTGAGCCAGAATCGGCTTTACGTCAAGCATACATGTCACCGTGGGAAAGCAAGATCGAAGTTTACGCACACTCTGTAAACCTAAAGCCTGTTCCAGTTTAACAAATCACAGGGATCTATTCACTTATTCTTCAACAAGACTTATTATCCATTTGATCCAAGCAAGAACTGTTAAAGATCGTCGGTCGTATGTCTGATCAGATTTTACATTGTGCAAATCGGCATTACGCATCATTTCGATAATTTCTTCTTTGCTTGGAACATCACCTTTTCTAAAATACAGCATCAATGTTTTATTAAAAATTGCATGAGCTAAAATCAATTCAATTAATTCAAGTTTTCTGTTATAAATAGGAAATCCAAATAACTTCATTCCTCTTTCTGTAAGTTGATAAATTGAAATCTTATTTTCTCGCTTCCGCTCGATTAGACCTAAATAGATAGCCGCAGCAGAATAATAATTTGCTTGTCTCGAACTAAAATCATACTCTTGAGTTATTTCTTCTTTGCTCAATATAATTTTTCGCTTTAAAAGTTCGCAAAGATTAATTATACGCGGAAAATAATCTGCTTGAGGAAAAGGAACGCTCAGTTCTTTCGTTTGTACAACACTGTTTAAGGAATTTTGGATAACTTCAATGTTTATGATATTCTCTTCTTGAATTTCATATTTTTTCTGCCTGACAAGTTGAATTGAATTGTAGTAACTATCGTCTGGAAAAGTATATTCTCTTAGATAAAAAAGACCATTTGTGTATGCCAAAAAAATAGGACGCACTTTTTTACTTATCTTTTTCACCCACAATCGGTACGGATAAAATAATTGTCTAATCAGAAAGTTATCAGAGATATCATTTTTTGCTTCGATTATAATCAGAGAGTTATTACCTTCGTACCCTCCATCAATTTCAATTTGAGAATTATTAACCTTTACGTGAAGTAACTCTTTTTTATCATTAAGATCGATATTAAAATCAAAAGATGATGAACTCATTCTGCCACTTGTCGTTAGACACAAATCTGACTCACCTGTAAAATCTTGAATAATACCAGCGATGAATGCACAATTTATAGCTGTTGCCTCGCTGGTAATTTCTTCAGGATTTAAACTTTCGATAGCGATAGGAAATGGCATCTTTTCGATCTCAATGTTATCATCAACTTGAGTAAAGTCATGAAATGTTTCAAATCTACCAATAATATAATTACCTCTTGCTATGGGTAAAATAGATAGTTTATTTTTCTTGAATATTTTGGGTGTCTGCGATCGATGGTCAAATTTTGTCATCAATCGAGGTTCTCGAAATTCTTTTATTTCGTTAGATGATATCAAAAAGTAATCTGAGCTTTTAAGATGATCTAATATTAAATGCTTTTCAAAAAGTTTCTCCCAAGCCGCATCATTTTTAGACTCACTCATAATTTTTGATCAATACTTCTTCTACTTCACCTCTTTTTTCACCATCTGAATTTATGGCACGATTAGCCTTGATAATGTGGATCTGGTAATCTGAGTAGAGATTTTTGATAAAATCTACACAAGAATTAGATTGCATAAACTTAATTCCTTGGCTGTTCAACCTGTCACAAGTTTCTTTTAATCTAATTTGATCGGACTCATTCCATCCCCCTTGAATATATCCAGTAAAGTTAGCACTGCCAGAAACAGGATGATAAGGAGGATCTAAATACACAAAAGAATTTCTATCAGCTTCTTTCAGGATTGTTTCATAATCAGTATTTTCGATCCGAATATTATTAGAGTTAAGATAAGAGCTTACAGCCCTGAGAGTTGGTTCATTTACGATGTTTGGATTTTTGTATTTTCCAAAAGGAGAATTAAATTCACCAGAGTTATTCACCCGATACAAACCATTGTAGCAAGTCTTGTTTAGATAGATAATTCTTGAGGCTCTGGCTACATCGGTTAATTGCTCGAATGATTTTGTCCGATCTAATGCACGTATTTCGTAAAAATAGTCAGATTCATTTTTGTGCTGTTGCAGATCTACAATCAGATGTTCGAGATCGTCTTTAATCACCCGATAAACATTGACAAGTTCAGAATTGAAGTCGTTGATAATTGCACTTTTTGGTTGGAGATGAAAGAGTACAGCACCGCCACCAATGAAGGGTTCAATATATGTCTTGATTCCCTTCGGTAAATGCTGATCGATCTCCGGCATTATTTGTCTTTTACCTCCTACCCATTTTAAAAATGGTGCTACCAACTTATTTTTTGCCATGACCAACCTAGCGTACTAAAGTACTATAGTATCACTAATCGACCACGAATTTAATCGGCACGATCGCACCTTTAGATCCCAATCCACCATCAACTTTCGACTAATCCCGCTAGCTTATTCAGTTGTTGCACCAGCAGGCTCAAGAATAGCCCTACATCGGTGACGACTCCGATCGATTCGATCGAACCTCGATCGCTCAACTTGGTCACTACGGCGGGATTAATATCGATACAGACCATTTTCACACCTGCGGGGGTCATATTCCCGACTCCGATCGAGTGGAGCATACTCGACAGCATTAAAATTAGATCGGCACCTTCAATCAGACGGGCATATTCGGCTTGAGCTTCGATCAGATCCATCTTAGTATCTGGCAGGGGACCATCATCCCGAATCGATCCGGCGAGGGAAAAGGGGATATTATTTTTGACACATTCATACATGATGCCGCTGCGTAATATGCCTTGCTCGACGGCAGCGGCAATACTGCCACACCGACGAATTGTATTGATGGCTTTGAGGTGATGGCGGTGTCCACCGTGGACGGATACGCCGAGTTGCATATCTACGCCCAATGAGGTGCCCATTAAGGACTGTTCGATATCGTGGACGGCGATGGCATTTCCACCGAGTAGAGCATGGACATAGCCCTCACGAATTAGTTGATTTAGGTGCTTACTACCCCCAGTATGGATCACAACGGGGCCAGCTACCACGGCAACTTTACCCCCGCGATCGCGAATCCGGCGCAAATCCCAAGCAACTTGTTCGACGACTAATTCTACCCGCCGCTCGCTGGAGACACCTGCACCCATGAAGCTGAATTCTTCGGCGTTCTTCTTCAGGGTAGTAGTAGTGCGCTTTGTCCGAATTCCGGCACTCCCCACCACGACTGATTCACCCACCTGCAAATCTCGCAGGAGCTTGCACCGAGCGATCACACCTGTAGCAGTTTGCGTCACGGCAATTGCGCCATCCATCCGTTGTCCCTGCACCAAAATCCACTCACCCGCGATCGAGATTTCGGTGGGATAGATGGTAGTTGCATAAAAATCATCCGCAGCGACCCCTAGCTGCGTCACAGGGGCTAGTCTTGCCGCTGAAATGTCTGGAGCAGTATCAATCGCACCAAGGTCGATTAATTGCCCCATAATGTCTGCCATGACGATCGCATCAGGTGCAGAAACTTTCACCTCCGCCACTGAGGTATCTAACCGCTGTTCGCCGAGCTTAAAATTGGCAACTTGAAAACTACCGCCACCTGAAACGATCGTATCGAGGACGCGATTTACCAAGCCGGAATCGAGCAAATGACCTTCGAGCTTAATTGTGCGGCTTTGGACTGTAGATGATTGGGGTGATTCTTGATGGGGTTCCGTTACTCGCAGCGTCAAACATTTAGCCGCTCCACCCGCTTTGAGAAATTCCGTCAGCGGTGTTTCGACTACTGTAAAACCGCGTTCTACCAGTGTTTGCTTCAAGCTATCACTGACTTTATTCATCACCACAACTCGGTCGATATTTACCGTATTGCAGGCAAAATTGACCGCATCTGCTTCTTCGATCGCAATCCGTTTCTCAGCGGGAACTCGTAATTCAATCAATCGATTGGAATAAGTATCAAACGCCGCCGGATAATATAATAAATACCCATCCGTCAACGGACAAAAGCAAGTATCTAAGTGATAAAACCTGCGATCGACCAATCGTAATGATAATACCTCAACATCCAACCACTCAGCTAAATAAGGATGGGAATCTAATTGCGATCGAAAGCCATAACCCGCCCACAACCAGCGTCCAGCCCGATCCATCAGCGCGTCACCCGCACCCTCAAACGGTAGATTTTTCGGCAATACATGTACCTTGTACCCCTGACTTTCAAACCACGCTTGAAAATAAGGTTCCTCACCCTGCCGTTCAGGATGAAAAAAGCGACTGAGGACAACAGCATCACCTAATATTAGCCCTGCATTTGCCGTAAATACCATATCCGGCCAACCCTGTTGCGGTTCTACCAGATCGACTGTTCCATAGGTTTGCAATACTTGATACAGCTTATCCCATTGAGCTTCAGCTTTGGCTCGACTCGATCGATGAATATTGCCCTCCATCCACGGATTAATCACATAATCCACATCGTAATGTTTGGGCGCACACATCAAAATTCGCACTTTATCAGTCATATTTCAGGGAGTAATGGAGGGCAACTAGAATGTAAAATCCCCTCTACGGAGGGGTGCCCGAAGGGTGGGGTGGGTAAATCTGCGCAACATCTCTAGCCACCTGTGTAGGGGCAATGTCTTGAATTACCGCTATACAGGTGGCTAAATCCTGCAACTTTTAATTTGGGGTTTATCTACATTTGCTTCACCGACAACGTAGGCAATAGCACGAGGATTATCCACCTTCTGCGAGGCATTGACAATCTCCAAACCGATCGCATTACCATCGCCGTCATAGTCTAATACTAATCCTGGCGCGATTTGAGCCGTTTCCTCAACTGTCATTTCGATGAAAGTAATTTGTAAAATATCCTTGTCTGGGTCATAAATAACTTTCATTACACGCTGTATCCTTGGGTGGGATGATGAATTAACTCATTGATCGAATCTTGATTGAAAAATCTGCTGTCTCGATTTTAGTCATAGACAAGACTAATCCAATGTATCACGGGTGACAAAAATTCTGATAGTTTCGATCGTGAATCTGTCTCATCCTGAAACTACTGCTGACGAATTCCGATCATAGAGTAAATTCTATTGAGATCGTAATTGATAATAAGTGGAACAAAGTATTTAGTTCAAGTAAACAGATCCGAAGTATCAATAATCATTATCGATCGAACATTTATCCCCAGAACAGCGAGAGAACAGTGATAGAATGCGGGCAAGCATCAAATGTCTAGCTCACATTTTCCACTTATGTTAGAAGCATTTACATTAGCGACAATATTGTGCGGATTTTTCGCGATCATCTTTAAACAGAATTTGGTGATGAAAATTTTTGCGATGGATGTGATGAGTACGGGGGTAATCGCCTATTATGTGCTGATTGCTGCCCGTGGCGGTTTATTCACACCGATTGCTGGCAATGCCAAGGGTAATGGCACTTATGCCGATCCAGTGCCCCAATCAGTGATTTTAACGGCGATCGTGATTGGGTTTTCGATTCAGGCTTTAATGTTGGTGGGGGCGATGAAATTGGCACAGGATCATCCCACTTTGGATACCCGTGAAATTGAGCAGGGCAACACTCCATGAATACCCTGACAATTAGCTGGATTGTGCTACCTTTTGTGGCAGGATTTCTGATTTTTTTATTCCCAAAATTCGATCGCTATCTGGCAATATTTGCGGCGATTTGTTCAGCGGGATATGCGTTGTCGCTAATAATTGAGCAATTGACGATCGCACTTCAGTTACTCGATCATTTCGGGGTAACGTTATTAATCGATTCACTCAGCGGTTATTTTATTCTCACCAATGCCCTTGTCACCACAGCCGTAATTCTCTACTGCTGGCAAACTCAGAAGACGGCGTTTTTTTATGGACAATTAATTATCCTGCATGGCAGTCTCAATGCGGTATTTGCCTGTACAGATTTTGTCAGTTTGTATGTTGCCTTAGAGGTGAGTGGCATTGCTGCGGCACTGTTAATCGCTTATCCCCGCACAGATCGATCGATTTGGGTGGCGTTGCGGTATCTGTTTGTCAGTAATGTGGGGATGTTGTTTTATTTAGTCGGCGCGGTGCTGGTTTATAAGGCGCATCATTCCTTCACCTTTGCAGGTTTGCGCGGATCGCCACCAGAGGCACTCGCGCTAATTTTTATGGGGCTGATGACGAAGGGCGGGGTATTTGTCTCCGGCTTGTGGCTACCCCTCACCCACTCCGAATCAGAAACGCCAGTTTCAGCGATGTTGTCAGGAATTGTGGTGAAAGCGGGGGTATATCCGCTGGTACGGTGTGCGCTAATTTTAGATGAGATCGATCCGATTATTCGAGTTTTCGGTGTGGGGACGGCAATTCTGGGTGTCTCCTATGCAGTATTTGAGAAAGATACCAAGCGGATGTTGGCATTTAGCACTCTTTCGCAATTGGGCTTTATGCTGGCGGCTCCTCAAGTGAGTGGGTTTTATGCCCTGACACATGGCTTGGCTAAATCGGCACTATTTATGCTGGCGGGAGCTTTACCGAGTCGCAATTTTAAGGAATTACAGCAGCAACCGTTGGCGGAGCCTCCGCTGTGCGGAATCGATCGCACCCTGTGGATCCTCCTGGTAATTGCCGGATTCTCGATTTCTGGCTTTCCCTTACTATCTGGGTTTGGGGCAAAGGTATTGACGATGAAAAATCTCTTACCGTGGCAGGAAATCGCCATGAATGTAGTGGCGGTGGGAACAGCAATTTCGTTTGCTAAATTTATCTTTTTACCCCATCAACCAGGTGTAAATACTAAGCCGTTGAAGCTGGGATTTTGGCTGGCGATCGGTTTGTTAATTGGTGGACTAGTCGTAGCAAATGTTGTCTATTTTGAGGCATACGATTCTCAAAATACCATTAAAGCGATCGCCATTATTGCGGTGGGTTGGTTAGCCTATGCCGCGATCTTTAGGCGAACAGCAATCAAGCTACCCCGCATGTTCGAGCAATTTGAGGATCTAATCGGCGTGATGACGCTGGTGTCAATTTTACTATTTTGGGCAACCTTTGTATGAGCGGTTATCTAAACATCATTCTCCGACTAACTATTTGGTTGCTGCTCACATCCGATCTGAGTTTGGAGAATATCGCGATCGGGATTGTCATCTCCCTCATCCTACCCCACACTCAACAATCAATCGGTTCACTGAAGGAGTGGCTCCAGGTAATCGGTAAAATTGCGATGGCAATTCCGATCGCTTATATCGAAGCCATCGAAATGATTTTCCGTCCCCATCAGGCTGAAGAGATTGAGATCGAAAGGGTATCACCCAATCGATCGCCTGGGCTAGTATTTTTAGATATTTTTCTAATTACTTTTACGCCCAAAACAATTGTTTATAAATACAACCAGGATGGTGGCTATGAAGTTCATCGAGTTAAACGGAGAAGGCGGTTATGAATCTAAGCTTGAATTTGATTCTGATGGTGATGATTGCCGCGCTGTTAATCCCCATTTATGCAGCATGGAAAGCCAATGATGTGTGGCAAAAAATGTTGGCATTAGCCAGTGTCTCTAGTAAAGCATCGATTATTATTTTGGTGGTATCTGTCTTGCGGGATGACTGGATGATTGGCGTAGTTGGCGCGATCGTTTTGAGCGTCGGGAATGCTGGATTTATGCTGCTGGCACAGTTACTTAAACGGATGGAGCAAACATGATTGACATTCTCAGTTATTTTTTTATCGGCGTAGGGATTGTCTTCTGGTTTTGGGGAACTCTCCCGCTACTGGGCAAACGATCGGTATTATTTAAGTTGCACAGTCTATCCGTCTCAGATACCCTCGGCTCGATGGCGATTGTGTTTGGATTATTAATCAAACTCCCCAGTGAATGGCAACTACTGATCCTAGCCATTCTCTCGTTGGCACTGTGGAATACGATGTTGGGCTATGTATTAGCCTATTGTGCAACTAGCGAGGAGGAATCATGACAGATCCTTATATCTATGCGATCGTTGCCCTGCTACCCATCACCGCGCTGATGTTGGTATCTCAAGCCAATCCTTACAACGCACTGATTTTGCGGGGCATCCTTGGTGCCATTGCCGCCCTGATCTATTCAATTCTAGGTGCGGCAGATGTTGCTCTAACCGAAGCTTTGATGGGCACCTTACTATCGATTTCTCTGTACGCGATCGCGGTACGATCTTCGATGGTAGTACGGCTGGGAATCTTAACTGGCGAGACGACACTCGATCTACAGATCGATGATTTACGCGCAATTTTTAGCAAACATTATCTGCGACTTGAACTAGTTACCTTCGCCGATTTGCCGACTTTGCGTCAAGCATTGATCGATCGAAACATCCATACAACTATCACCGATCCGCCCAACATCGACAAGTCCACCCCACCAGAAATCACCACCAGAATTCAACGTCTCTATCAGATCATGCAACCAGAACTCCCCTCAGACATCACCCTCACCTACCTCAACCCCTTAGCCAGCAAGCTAACTGTCACGGAGCCACAACAATGAAATGGATTTATCTGTTCGCAGGTATCGCCCTGGGTATCAAAATTCTACTGACATCCAACGCCCTCCCAGACTTATCACAGCTAACAATCGTCGAAACGATCGTGCGCGAGACTGGCATCCCCAATGCCGTATCAGGGATTATCTTGAGAAATCGGCTATATGACACGATCTTTGAAGTCGTCGTCTTTACGATCTCCATCTTGGGTGTCAAATTCCTGCTTTCTACCGAACAACCTGCCACCACAGTCTACCAATTCACCGATTCACCCTCGATCGTTTTGGCCAGACTGGGGGCGACAATTGCCGCATTAGTCAGTATCGAACTGGCAATTCGCGGACATCTCAGCCCTGGCGGTGGTTTTGCCGCAGGTGTCGCTGGGGGTACCGCCATCGGCTTAGTCGCCATTACCTCCTCCACCACAGAAATGGAGCAACTCTACCAGCGTTGGCACGCCGCCACCTGGGAAAAAATCTCCGCCATCGCGTTCATCATCATCGCCGCAATTAATCTCTCTGGGGTAGAATTACCCCACGGCGAGTTGGGTGCTTTAATTAGCGGTGGGTTTATCCCGCTCCTAAATGTGCTCGTCGCCATTAAAGTTGCCTTGGGTTCATGGGCGGTGATGCTGCTGTTTATCCGTTATCGGGGCTTGTTATAACAACGATTCTTTACTAATATGCTAAATTTTTTGATCGAGCCTTGGCAGTATGAATTCATGCGAAACGCGATCGTAATTGGGGTGCTCGTGGGCATTTTATGTCCAGTTGTGGGGAGTTATCTGATCGTGCAGCGGATGGCATTATATGGAGATGTAATTGCCCATGCTGTCTTACCAGGATTATCGCTGTCTTTTTTCCTGGGTATCGATATTACGATCGGTGCATTTATCTCTGGCATCATGGGGGCGGGGACTATTTCTTGGATTCGATCGCAATCGAGAGTCAAGGTAGATGCAGCGATGGCATTAACCTTTTCTAGTTTCTTTTCAGTCGGAATTATCTTGATTTCTGTACTCAGAAATAATATCGATCTCGATAGTTTCCTATTCGGTGATATTCTGGGCACGACGACAACCGATATCTACCGAACAGCAATTGTCACGGTGTTAATTATTACAGTAGTTTGGTTATCTTATAAAGAATTGTTGTTCTATACATTCGATCGAACTGGAGCTGAAGCAATGGGCTTACCTGTTCAGGTGATTCACCTGGGATTTATGTCCGCAATTACCCTGACAATTATTGCGAGTATGCAGGCAGTCGGCGTAATTCTAGTGATTTCGCTCTTAGTTGGGCCAGCTTTAACAGCATATCTACTGGTAAAAGAATTACATCAAATGATGATTTTGGGTGCGATCATCGGTGCATTTGCCAGTTTGAGCGGAGTATATATTAGTTTTTATCTCAAACATGTACCATCTGGCCCAGCCATTGTAATTGTATCTTCAGGCTTATTTATTTTGGCACTATTATTTAGTCCCGCTCAAGGTATTCTAATTCAGCGATTTCGGATTTAACCGCAGAGGCGCAGAGAGCGCAGAGGGCATAAAGAAAAGCAACAATTCCAAATTCAAACTCATTCACGCATTTTGTAGGGGCAGGTTTATGCTAGAAAGCATCGATACGCACAAGCAAGTGTCAAACGAACCTGCCCAACCCTTCCAGAAATAACCGATCCTAAAGTTATTTCCGCAGAAAAGCGATCGCCACATAAGTCGCCAACACCACTAGCTGTAGCCCCATTGTGGGCAACCCATAATAGAGAAATCGCTGAAACGAAATTGGTTTGCCATGCTGCTCAGAAATACCCGCAGCCACGATATTTGCCGATGCACCGACGAGGGTACCATTACCGCCCAGAGTTGCGCCATACATCATGGCATAGAACAGCGGCAGCACCTCCGGTGGCAGTGGCGCAGTCGATCCAGGGCTGAGAATCTCTGCCCCGACAAAGCCCGCATTGACTAGATATTCCTTCAGCAATGGCACCATTGCGACTACCAGCGGAATATTTGGCACCACGCTCGAAAGCAATCCGACTAGAAATAGCAAAACGATCGATCCCAAGGCAATGTTTTTACCCAGTAGCAACGCCAATAGACTGGAGCCACTACTAACCACCCCCGTATACTGCAAACCACCAATCAGCACAAAAATACTCATAAAGAATAGCAGCGTACTCCAGTCTACATCCCGCAGAATATGATTAACGGAATCAATTTTGCTGTTGTGGGCAAGTAATAGACACAGCACGGCACCCAGGAGGGCGACGGTGGTGGGGGAAAGTGGTGTGGGTAAAGTTTCACCGACAACAAAGAAAACTAGCACCAGCAAGACAATTGCCAAGCCTAATCCGAGAGCGCGACGATGCTCGATCTTGGGTAGGCGGAGTGTTTCAGGATTAGCAAGCTCGGTATTCCAGATCTTCTTAAATAAAAACGGTAAAGTCGCCACGACGACTAATACTGCCAGCACACCGCCAAAACTAAGCGTCTGGAGATAATCGGTAAATGTCATCCGAATTGAGCTACCGACGATAAAAGTTGCCGGATCTCCTACCAGGGTTAATAATCCCGCACTATTAGCGACAAATACCATCAAAATCAGCAGGGGCACAAAATCTACGCCGATTTCTAGAGCTAGCGGCGGAATCAAGGGGGCAAGCAGCATGACGGTGGTGGCATTTGGCAATACAGCACAAATTGGGGTGGTAATTGCCACAATCCCCAGTAACAGCCGACTGCCTTTGCCCTGGGCTAGGATTACCATCTGGGTGGCTAAATACTCAAAGATCCGGGTGGGTTGCAATGCCCTAATCATCACCATTACTCCAAAAAATAGCCCCAGTGTAGGATGAGCGATCGCAATGTAGCCGATCGCTCGATCGAGTGTCAAAATATTGGAAACTACTAATAGTAATGCCCCCAGCATCGCCGCAACTGCTAGCGGCATCCACTCCATAATGATGATGCCGATGACGCTAATAAACACGATCGATGCCCCGATCGCCTGCCAACTTCCCATAGCTCTGAAATCCCGTTAGAAAGTGTCCTCTGCGATCTTAATATTGTTTACTCAACATTAACTACCAGAAGCGGGAAAAAGAGCAAGTTTTGAACTCTGGCGTAGGGGTGAATGGTGAATGGCTTGCACTGTTCGCGTAGCGTCTGCCTTAGCAGAGCGTAGCCGAAGTGTGGATGGTGAATTAAAAACGGCTAGAGTATACTTAGGCTGGCATCAATCCAAGTTGTTGCATCACTGCCAATAAATTGCAGTCATACCACGATTCTACAATCTTCCCCTCGGCAATCCGTAGTAAGTTAAAATCGTTGATGACAACCGATTTACCTGTGGGTGGTATCCCCATAAATTCACCTGTATGGGTGCCTTTGAGAGTTGTTCTGTACACAACTTTATCGCCTTCAGCAATTATATCTTCTATCGTATGTTGAATATCAGGAAAGCCCTGAAATAGAGAAGCATTGAAAGCCTTATTTGCCGCCAATCCGACAATTGGTTCTGGCGCACTGTTGAAATGATGGATTACATCATCAGCCATTAATTCGTCCCAAGTTTTTTCCCAATTGGCTTGGGTGCCCCAACCTTCTTGCTCGAAGCGGAGCGCGATTGCTTTGTTTTGTTCTAATTGAGTCATCATAAATTGTTTGCTCCACTTACCATGCAGTGATGTATGGTAAGTGGAGCAACCTCATCTAGGAAAGTCAATACACTACTGTATGGAATCAGCAAATCCAAAATTAGGTCGGCAAGATTGGGTACAAGCTGCGCTGGAAACCTTTATAGAAAAAGGAATCGAGGCTGTGAAAGTGGATGTGCTTGCCAAATCGCTCAAGATTACACGGGGCAGTTTCTACTGGCATTTTAAGAATCTTGATGATTTGCTCACAGCAATCATCCAGGAATGGCAAGCTGTCGATACAGAAGATGCGATGCAGCAAGTCGAGAAAATAGGTGGCACGCCGAGTCAACAACTATTGCATCTGTTGGAAATTGCGGCAAAGGATGATAATCGATTAGAAAAAGCAATGCGAATCTGGGCAATCCATGATGTTAGAGCGATGTCATCGATCGAACAAGTTGACAAGCAACGATTAGAATATCTTCAGAACTTATTTTTAAAAATTGGCTTCTCCCAAACAGATGCCGCATTACGCGCTCAAGTTACTTACTCCGTAAAACTGGGCTGGGTGGCGATCGCACCGCCGCTAAAACCATCAGAACGTTTGGCACAGATGCGACTCGTTTATGAGACTCTGACTCAGATTAATCCTGTTTCTTGACGATCGATTATCGATTCAAAAGAGGGGATTTGTCCCCGATCTCAATATTAGCTATTCTCAGGAATAAGCTCTGGAAATCTGTCAAAGTTGCGATGTACCCAATCCATTCCCACTTCATTATTTAACCGAATCTTCTGTGGGGCATCAGCATAAATTTTAGATAATATTTCAGCATCTTGTTCGACCACAACTTTGGCTAAATTCAAAAATTGGTTGCCCATTAATTTGAAAATTGGGCTACTTGGTTGACCGAATAATAAGACATAAGTTCTGGTTCTAGTTGCTGATTCGGGGACAAACAAATGACATTGCGCCACGGTTCCCGCTGCGATCGTTACATGGGCGATAACCAGGTGTGGAAAGTAATTTTCCAGATGTGCTGACAATACATTAGGCATCATAAACAGTGCTGGATTTTTCAATTTTTCCTGAAGACTGCTCGGCGCGATCGGCATATCATAGTAAGCATGGGAATGATGTCCATCATCGATGAATTTATCGAACTGCACTTCCTTAATTTTAAACATCTCCCGATGGGTGCCATTCTGATGATTGTAATCGTGCATATTCAATAGCATAGAGCGTAAGTCAGTCTCGACGCTACAATCTGCTGTATGTCCGACTAATTCGTAATTAGCCGCAATTTCATTCAGAATATTTGGAGTCGGTATTTTAGGTTCATGTCCACCATAAGACCAAATAAAATCACCTTGAATAATTAATTCTAGTTGGGCGAGTTGCGGTAAAGTTTGCTTATTTGAACCAGGCAAAATCGTACAGCCTTTACCATCAAATTCCAGCGCGTGAAAGGGACAAACTACTCGACTCGTGCCATCTGATTTCGCTTCACACCAACCCTCCGACAGCATTGCCCCCATGTGAGGACAAGTATTTTCGAGAGCATTAATATTTCCCTGTGAATCTTGCCACAGCACATAATCATTGCCGTAGAGAGATACTTTAAAGGGTTTGTTGACTGCTAGCATGGACTTGTGAGCTAAGAGCCAGGGTGCGCCTTGGAGCATATTCATAAGCGAATAGTTTGCTAAATCGATATTGCAATTTTATGAATAAATCCTCACAAATGTCAAGTCCTAATTCTCTCCGTCGCCAACCCAAGCAAGAACGCGGACAACAGCGGGTCGTAAAAATCCTCACAGCAGCGGCAGAAGTCTTTGCCGAAGTGGGTTATGCCGCCGCGACGACGCAGCAAATAGCCGATCGAGCCAACACCGCTGTGGGGTCAATTTATCAGTTCTTTCCTGACAAATTGGCGATCTTTCATGCCCTAGAAGCCGAGCATATGGAACGGATTGCGATCGTCAATATGGCACTAGTCGCTAAAGATATCCGCCGTCCCCTAGCTCAATTAATCGGCGAGATCGTCGATACTCATGCCGAGTATTTTGAGCAACCGATTCCCAGGATTGTTTATTTGCAATACTTTCTGGCACCGCTGCCAGGATTATTTATTCTATTTGATGATGGGTTCGATCGCATGGTGATTAATCAATTTGCCGATCTTGCTCAACAACGAAATCCTAATCTCGATCGCGAACAAAGCGAACTAATCGCCGAAGTATTCCATCGTACCTATAATGGCTTGTTTCTCACTGCCCTCAAAAGCGATCTCGAACATCGACAGAAACTATATACAGAGCTAAAAAGTTTGCTTTGTGCCTATCTCAATCCCTACATCGGTGACGATTTACTCGTATTGCACAGCAAAGTAATGATATGCGTGAAATGCGGTAGCGATCGAGTAGCGAAAAACGGACATCGACATGACAAACAGCGTTATATTTGCAGGGATTGCGGCAAGCAATTTGCTCAAGAATATAATACTCGCGGCTATCCTCCACAAATTAAGCAGCAATGCCTAGAATTGCATCAGCAAGGTATTAGCTTTCGCGAGATCGAACGCCAAACTGGAGTTTCTCATAACACGGTAATTAATTGGGTACGACAATCGAGTATCGATCTTGGTGCCGTAAGTTTAGATTGAATAATATATCTGTCGTGCTTTCTGGATAATTGACTGTACGTACTCTGTCTTACCACTCGTATAAGCTTCCCTATCAGTCGCAAACTGTTGGGCAAGATGTCGCTTCAACTGGGCAT
>JANNDL010000104.1:0-11627 GCA_031387665.1 Chamaesiphon sp. OTE_75_metabat_95
CATACGCCATCGGAGCCGCACCCATTGGTAAACCTGGGTGTCCAGATTTCGCTTTCTCGATCGCATCAACAGCGAGGAAGCGAATAGAATTAATAGCAAGTTGGTCTAAGGATTGAGCAGCTACAGGCATGATATATATAAGTTAAACTACTGACTAGTTTCGGCACGGATAGACAAGTGCAAGCTAATTATTGCTGCATTTATCATAGCAATTGCTAACTATCATCCCATCTGGTGGAAGGATGAGCAAGGGCTTTGTTTTATTAAAAATCATCACCATCTCTTCCCTTTCCCCCTGGCATCTGGTATTACTAGCGACAGGATAGTCGATCGCACAAATTATGAACATGCCAAAATACGATAGTATCTTCAACTCTGAAGAGTATACCGAAGAGCCGTTAAATGAAGCTGAGGGCTTGGCATCGATCGTGCTAATTGCTGCGCTAGCAGACAATCCCAAGGATTTGGTCGCGCCGGATCTATTTCTAGATATCCTGGCAGATTTTGACTTATATGTAGAGTATTCGGAAGAAGATTTGTTGTCGATGGTCGATCGATTGACTAGTATCGCCGCGAGTCAGGGGCTGGGAGCACTATTTAATGCCGCTGATGAAGCGATTCCTGATGATTTGGTGCCTGATGCTTATGCTGCGGCGATCTTGGCGAAGATGGATCCTGACACGGGCGAAATTTCGGCTGGATCCCAGGTATTTTTGAAGGAGCTGCAAGCTGTGATGGATATTGATGATGAGGAGGCGGCTGAAGTGGTGGCGGAGGTTGAGAAGAGTTTTGAGTCGGGTTCGGATAGTGAGAATGCTTGAATTTGAGTTGGACAGCTATGGAAAAAGCGTAGATCTTCGGGTACCCACGAGGGCATACGTGTCAACTTAAGGATTCTGTAGAGGCTGAAAGTCTCATTCTCTCGTCCTAACACGATTTTTGTAGTGGCTATAACGGCGTAAGCTCGTTATCACTTTCGTTAAGTTGACACGTATGCCACGAGGGGCACCCCTACAGGTTAATCGTGAGGGAATTAAGATCCAAAATACTTATGCTTCGTTTACAACCGCCCGCGACTAAAGTGCTGGCTAATGTATTTAAGTCCACTTAAGTGGACTTTTGCATAGTAGCGGGGCGGTTGATGGCGAAGCACTGGAGTTGCAAAATTTTTTGCTGACAACTAATTCAAATGACTAGCAAGCTGTTTATTTACTGATGGTTTCATGATCGATTGATCAAGTCCGAGCAGTAAAATTTGCAGTGGTTCTAGACCATTTGCTTGAGGTACGATCGCCATATGACTGACAAAGCTGAGTTGATTTACTTCGCGGTAGGCGAGGGGAATCTCGCGAATCATATTGGGGGAAATATCGAGTAATTCGGGCGCAGTTTTAACTGGTAGCCCACAGAGTTCACCAGATTGAGTATGAAATAAAATTAGAAATTTGGAAGAATCATCCTGTGGATCGATCTTCGTGAATTTTTGACGCAAATCGACGATGGTGAGATTTTGAGAACCGAAATTAATCATCCCAATGCCATCTTTGAGAATAGCTCGATCTGCTGGATACACGATCGCTTTCTCAACTGCTTCGACGGGTAATGCAAACTGATATTGAGACATGGATGTCTGTTCGATATCTGCCAGTGAAAAGACGACTGTGCGAATGTTATCGGTATCATCGTTGATGCTGGATAATCGCTTGGGGAGAGGAGTGGTTAGCATTTTGGTGAATGGTGGATTGTGGATGGTGAATAGATCTGTAGGTTGGGTTGCGGATGCGCTCCGGTCGGGTTCCCCGACCATGGAAGCGCACCAAGCAGAAGAATGTTGGCGGAGCCTCTCCGTCAGGAGACAACCCAACGCACTCAACCAGTATTGATGTGGCTGTTGGGTTATCTCCTAACGGAGATGACCCAACCTACAGATCTAAAGGCTAAAGCCTAGACACTTACTGGCTGATCTAACTTAGCAACAATATCTAATAGATCTTTTTCAGATTGGGGCTTGGTGAGGTAATCTTTGGCACCTAATGTCATTGCCAATTGACGATGTTTTTGACCGCCGCGAGTGGTGAGCATGACGATCGGAATTTGAGACAATTTGGGATCTTGGCGGCAATAACTGAGGAATTCAAATCCATTCATTTGCGGCATTTCGATGTCGCAAACTACCAGGCGAATTCGAGGATGTTCTTGGAGCCGTAAGATCCCTTCCCGTCCGTGCCCAGCTTGGATCACTTGACAGCCAGCTTTGGTCAGAGAGCGAACTAGACTCTGCCGCTGGACGAGGGAATCATCCACTACTAGTACCTGAATCTGTTTGCCTGATTGGACTGGGCTGCGATTGATTTCATCTAGTTTTTCGGCAACTTCAGTGGGAATAGACTGATCTGCGGCTGGAGCTAGGGCGGCGCGGGCTGTTGGTGCCAATGCGGGCAAGTTCGAGGCGGCTGGGGCGGTGGAGGTACCTGTATGTACTCGCGCTAGTAATTCGACTGGATCGATCGCTAGTGTCAGGCTACCATCACCCAAGACGCTATAGCCTTGGATGTAGCTGGGCATTCCAAAGGTTTGACCGAGAGATTTGACCACTAGTTCTTGTTCTACCAGAATCCGGCTGACTTCGAGGCAGATTTGTTCGTCGTCGATTTCTAGTAGGAGTAGGGCGTTGGCATTACCTTTGGCTTTGGTTGGGAATAGATTGGCAGCCGTTGTGTTGGAGTCGATCGAGCAATGGTAGTCGAGTAAGCTAGTGACAGGATAGATGGGGATTAGCTTCTGAGCATCGTCGTCACCCCAGCGCAGGAATTTGGAGATACCGCCTGTAAATAAGGATTGGGTTTTAATCCGATCTGGTGGTGGTAGTAGTACCTGGCTGATTGATTCAGAGCGTAAAGCGTAGACGGATCCCTCGGATTCACAGATCATCAATCGGGTGGTGGTCAGATTGAGGGGGAACTGCATCACAAAGGTGGTACCTTTGCCGAGGATAGACCGGACATCGATCGTGCCCTGTAAGGCTCCAATTCGGTCTCTGACGACATCTAAACCGATGCCGCGACCTGAAAGGTCGTTTACTTTCTCAGCGGTGGAGAAGCCTGGTGCAAACATGATGTCAGCAAGTTCGGCTTCGGTGGCGGGATAGCTAGCATCAAGTAGATTTGTATCGATCGCGCGTTGCCGGATTCTGGTCCAGTTTAAGCCCTGTCCGTCGTCGCTGACTTCAATTTTGGTGCGATTACCTTGGTGGTGGGCTTTGATGGTGAGTTTGCCAGTTTCAGATTTGCCTTGAGCGGCGCGGACTTCAGGAGCTTCGACACCGTGATCGTAGGCATTCCGAATTAGGTGAAGTAATGGATCGTAGAGTTTTTCAGCGATGATTTTGTCGATCGAAACTTCGCTGCCAATTAGTTCTAATTGGGCGGGTTTGCGATGGGAAGCAACCATCTGCTGAAGCAACCGTGGGAAGCGATTGAGAACGGTGGAAATCTCGACCATCCGAGCTTCAAACAATTCTGATTGAGCTTCGGCGAGTAATTGTTTGCGTTTGCCTGTGATCCGCGATTTTTGGGTCATTTCTAGCAGGGTGCTAACTTTGATGCCTAAATCAGTGATATCATCGGTGAAATTTTGCAAGAGGATGCTTAATTCACTATAGACATCTAGCTCCATGCTATCGAAATAAGAGCTGAGTTCGATCGGCTTTTTGCTTTTTTTACTCTTACTTTTAGGATTGCGGCGAGAAGATTTTTGACGATCTCCGAGCAAGGTATTGTTATCAGCCCAGTCGTTAACTAAGCGCAGTTTTTGCTCACAGCGACGATATTGTTCGACGGTTGATTGAGCCATTGCTTCCAATTGCTCAGAACGTAGATATTGTTGATTGTCGTCAATTAACAATTCGCCGATGGTATGGCTGAGACGTTCGAGCTGGATCGTGGCAACTCTGACACTGATGATTGGTTCGGATTCGGTGGCTGGAGTTGCTTTAGAGCTGGCGGCGGACTGGATTTCCTCCGGTATCGATTCTGGCTGTCCGATCGAAATCGATTGGAAGATTCGATCGATTCCAGATCTGGCAGTTAGAGTTAGATTAGAGTTAGTAGGAGATTCGATTAGTTCGATCGGATATTCACGCTGAGTTAGGGCGAGGTCAATCGGTTCTGATTCAAAGAAGGAGCTAACTTCGATAATTTCTGAGTCATCATCGACGATTGCAACTGAATCATCGATCTCTGCAACTGATTCACTATCATCGACTAATGACAGCCAATCTTCACTTGCAGATGCAGTTGCTGGCTCTGTTGATTCTACAGGTACTTCTGGAGTTGAATCATCGACTAATGATAACCAATCTTCACTTGTAGATGCAGTAGTCGATTCTGCCTCATCGCTACTAACTGCATCATCAAATTCAGCTAATGATAACCAATCACTAGCATCATCCACAGCATCGAATTGCGCTGATGATAAGTCACCGGAATGTTCAGTCCAAGCATCTAGTTCTGATGATACTTGACCACCGACAGAGCGATCTCCACCAATGATTGCAGCTTGAGCTTGCTGGAAATTGGCCAAAGCAATCGGTGCCAGCTCTAGAGATCTGGCTGGGTGACGATCCAATGCTGAAATGGTGGTGCGGGCAATTGCCGCAATTCCTGGCAGGCTATAGGATCCACCTAGTTCGAGTAAAAATTCGGCTAGCGATCGGAGACTATCACTCACTTTAGCAGCATTTTTACTGGCGATCGCAGTAGCCAGATCTTCGAGATCTTGGGGGATGCTGTCGGTAAAAATCGAGCCAATTACGTCGAAGCCGAGTTCGGCGGCGGTAGGTAATGGTGTTTCGCGCCCAAAGAAGTCACCTAAGTGATCTTGAAGTTTGGCAAATAATGTCGCCGTCCGTTCGAGGGTAGCTGCTTCGTCGTAGGGAAGCCCTGCAAGTAACGCACTCAAGGGGTCATACAGGCAATCGTAGCCCTCCAACAGCAGCGAACCCAGTTCGGCATCAATTTCTAGCTCCGCTGGATAGAGAGCCTGGAAGACATCTTCTAGGTGATGGGCGATCGTTTCGATCGTTTTGAACCCACAATTGGCTGCACTACCTTTGATGGTATGTGCTGCCCGCATCAGGGTATGGACGCGCTCGATCGTTTTTTCTTCGACTAGTATCACTAGCGTTTCTTCGATTGTCTGCAATAGTTCCGCCGCTTCGATCTCAAAATATCGATCGAGTGACTCTTGAAAATCTTGATCGTCGGTGGTCATGGGTGGTGGATGGTAAATGGTGGATGGTAAATGGTGGATGGTGAATGGTGGGTCGTGGATAGTGGATAGTGGATCGTGGATCGTGGATCGTGAAATTCAAGTACTTGAAGGTACAAAACTGGTGTAGATAGAAAGCCAGATCGGAGCCGCTTGCGGCTCTAATCCGAACGCTATTCACTATCCACTATTCACTTCCTAATCCACCTTAAAGCGACTAACGCTAGTCTCTAGCACCTGAGAGGTGGTAATCAACTGTTGACAGGACTGGGAGATTTGAGTCGCACTATCAGAGGTGAGGTTGGCAATCATCGCTACATCAGTCATTACTTCGGTTAGTTTTTGGGACTGTTTGTTTTGAGTGCTGGCAGATTTACCGATCTCTTTAACGAGTTCGCTGATTTGGCTAGTTGCTACGACGATTTCGCTCAGACTTTGGCGGGTTTCATTCACCAAGTTGGTACCTTGAACGACTTGGGCAATCCCGATTTCCATTGCTTCGGTTACGTCGTTGGTGTCGATCCGGATTTCGTCTACCAGGCGTTCGATTTCAGTCGTGGCGTTGGCGGACTGATAAGCGAGGGAGCGAACTTCGTCGGCTACTACCGCGAATCCTTTTCCATATTGTCCGGCGCGGGTGGCTTCGATACTGGCGTTCAGAGCGAGGAGGTTGGTTTGGGTGGCGAAGTTTTCGATCAGGTTGACTACTTTGGAGATCTTCTGGAAGGTTTCACCTAATCGCTTGATTTTCTTGGCGGTTGTGGATACGGTAGAGCGGATTTCGAGAATCTCTTCTACGGTATTTTCCATCAAGGCATCGCCAGTTTGGACGGTGCGGTTGGCGGATTGAACTACTAGCTCGACTTTTTGAGCGAAGTCCGAAACTTCTTGGCTGGAGGCTGCCATCAAGTCTACCTGGATCAAGGCTCGATCGAGTTGTTCGAGTTCTTGCTGGGCTTGAGCGGAGAGGTTGTTGACCAGCATGTTGTTTTCGCTGGAGGTGCTACTTACGCTGGTGGCGGCAGTTTGGACTTGGCGCACTAGTTCCCGCAGACTTTGAATCGTGGTGTTGTAACCATCGGCGATGGTGCCGATCTCGGTTTCAGATAGTGGCGCACGGACGGTCAAATCGCCTCGGAAGGATGGTCCGATCGCTTTTAGGACGCGGAGAGCCTCTGATTCTAGCTCTTGGCGGTTAGCGCGTTCTCGATCGACGATTGCCGATAGTTCTTGCTCTTGAATCTTCACCTTGTCGAGGTATTCAGCGAGCTGGAGGGCGACACCGATTTGGAGGGCGACTTGCTCGATCACCGATCGTTCGGAAGCGTCCCAGGCGCGAGGAGCGTCATTTTGATAGACTCCGAGCAGTCCCCACAGCACACCACCTTTAAAGATGGGGGCGAGGATGTAGGCTTTGGCTTGATATTTTTCCAGGGATTGGATGTAGCAATCAGGGAAGTTTTTGGTGTAGATGTCATCAACAGCCGTAGACTTTTGACCCTTGGCATATTTACCACCCTTGGTATTTTGGAGGTACGTATCTTCTTCGGTGATGTCTTTTTCCGACCATTTGCGGAGGATACAGCGATCGTTACCTGCCCGATTGCCACTGAGGACAGCATCTTTATCCTGCTGAACGAGGAGGGAAATCCAGCCACTCCCGACGGATTCGGCGACGACTTGACCACTCCAGTCAGGGTTGAACTGATAAACTACAGATCGATCGGCTTTGGAAGCTTGGCGGATTTCTTGAACGACGCTGGAGAAGACATCATCAACTACCAGGGACTGGCGAATCTTGTCGGCAATCCGATTGATGGTTTGTTCTTGGTCGGCACGTTTTTGGAGTTGCTTGATATAGTCGATTTGCTCCATCGCAATCCCGACTTGCAGACCCATTTGGCGGAGAGTTTCGATTTCTTCTTCCTGCCATTTGCGGGTACCAGTGTTTTGGTAGGCACCAATTAGTCCCCACAGTTTCCGGTTTGCCCCAAAGATTGGTGCTAGGACATAGGCTCTGGCTTCAAACTGCTCTAGGAGCTGGATGTGGCAAGCTTGGTGTCCTTGGGTGTAGATGTCGTTGACAGCAAAGCACTCACCGTCTTTGTAGCGACCACCTTGAGTCCGCTGAAGGAAAGTATCTTGGACGATATGCACGGTTTTAATCAAGTCAACCCAGCCAGGGGCAGCAGATTCAGCAATGAAGCGACCGCTCCAATCTGCATCGAACTTATAAATCGCCAGTCTGTCGCTATGGAGCAGCTTGCGGCCATCTTGAGTCGCAACTTGGAAGACAGTTTGCTCGTCTTTGGCACTGCGGAGTCGCTCTTGGAGCTTGGATAGTCCCCGCTCCCGTTGCAGCCGCTGTTCCATCTTTTTGGCTTGAAATTGAGCTTGGCGGCGGCTAGCAGTCTGCTGGAGCGGGAAGCTAAAGGTTTTAGCATAGTCCAACATCATCTTGAGTTCGGACTCTTGCCAGTTGCGGGCACCGGAGTTTTGGTATACGCCCAACATGCCGATCAGTTGGCTGTTTTGAATCACTGGGACGACGATGTACGCTTTCATTTGCAGCGGTTCGAGGGATTCTAGCAAGCATCGATCGAATCCCTTGGTGGTAATATCGTTGACGACGTAGTAAGCCTTACAGTTTTCAGGTGTAATCGAATAATCTAGATCTAGGGAGTCTCCGGCTTTGGCCCAGTTCACACCGACAGATTCACCAATGACTTGACTACTCCAGTCAGCATTGTAAGCGACAACCATCGCTCGATCTGCTTGGAACTTATTGCGGATATCATCCAAGGTAGTTTGCATCAACTCTTGGGCTTCGATCTCGATCGCTGCCATGAGGTCGCGACGCTGAGATAATTGGAGCAGCGGCTGATTTGGTTGGAGTGCCAGGGTGAGTTCCAAGGACAGTTGGGACAAGCAAGTAGTCTCAGCTTCTGACCACTGACGCGCCTTGTCGCATTGGTGAACTACCAGCAGACCCCACACCCGACCGAGGCTATAGGTATCGGTGCTGGCGTTGTAGCCATTGACTAGAATTGGAATTGCTAGTGTGGATTGGACTTGATACTGATCTAAGATTTGTTTTTGGTAGGGATTTGTTTCGCTATTGATCAGCGAAATCACCCGCTGAGATCGATCGTCAGTGAGCTGTTCAAAGCCAAAGCCAATCTGGGGGATTTCGACATTCAGTGTCGGGGTCAATCCCGCTTGAACTGCTTCGGCGATCACTCTACCCATGCCAGCTTCAGTCAATTGATACACCAGCACGCGATCTGCATTTAGCAATGCTTTGATCTCCGTCACGGCACTAGCGAGTGCTGCCATCGGTGCTGGAGCTTGTCTGATTTTAGTCGCAATTTTATGAACTCGTTCAGCATCAATACTTGGTACAGCCGCCACAGTTACGGGACTAGCAGCAGTCAAAAATCCAGCTAATTCTTTCGCTTTACGGAGGTTTTGGCGCAGAGGTTCAGCATTGGAACTATTGGAATTTTCTAGTTTAGCTTGAGCATCTTGCAGAATTGATAATAGTTGCTGTTTGGCGGTAGTGCTATTCATAGGATGATCTTGATTGGACATCTGTTTTTGCTCGATGGATGAGGCGATGGAGTTAATCGGATCTAAAGTTTTATCAGATTTTTCGTCTGCCGAACCAAATATACTTTTTAACACTGGTGATAATTTTTATTACTAAAGGTTGGTAGTTGACTAATTGCGACTCGTGCTAGTTCTAAATAATTGCGGCTAATCCATCGCCTTTGGCAAAGCTGATTACCTGTTGCAGATCTACGACTACTCGTGATTGGGACTCAGGATCGATAAAGTAGCCCGATAAGAACGATCGGATTCGATCTGTAAACATCGTCTCGCCGATTGCTAGACATTGGTGCGAGTCGTAAGTTTCAATCGTGCCAACTCGATCGATTAGTAATGCGACTGTTTCATTTTGCACCTGAAATAGCATCCCCATTCCAGTCGCAATTCCGGCGGACTGGTGATAGCAAGCTCCACCCATCAGGTGGGCTAGATCTACCACCCAAATCGCTTTACCGCCATAATTAATAATTCCCAATAGTGAGCTGCTCATCTGCGGCACAGGTAAAATTTCGGCTAGGGAAATCTTGATTGTTGCCTGTAAGTTAGCGAGGGGAATTAAGGCATTTAGAGTATCACCAATGGTAAAACCTAAGAATCTTTGGGATCGATCGCTGGTTAGCTTCGCCTCAGTTGAGGAGAGTCGATCCGTTGGTTTTGACTGGCGATCTAGCTGCGTCGAACGGGATTTGTTAATAGTTTGATTCATAGCTGATAAATTTAGATAACTCAACCAATTAATCGATCGATTGTTGCCAATAAAGTTGTCTCGTCTACTGTTTTGCTTAGATAAGCATCAGCACCACTCATATCACCCCAAGTTCGATCGATCTGTTTATCCTTGGTTGAATAAATCACAACGGGAATAGCCTGAGTTGCTGGCTCGGTTTTAAGTTTCCGGCACAGTTCAAAACCACTCTCTCCAGGGAGTATGACATCTAGCACAATCAAATCTGGTTTAAAGCTTTTGAGCCTAAGTTCTGCTTCTTCACCACTCGTAACTACTAAGGTTGAAAATCCTTTGCCTTCAAAGCATTTTCTTAATTTATCGGCTTCTACTTTACTATCTTCAACAATTAAAATTTGACTCATGACTATTTATGCACTCCAATAAGATATTTATCAATCATTTGTAAAACCGACTCTGCTTCTACTGGTTTACCGAGAAAACCATTAGCTCCGACCATTTTCGATCGCATTCGATCGATCAGCCCATCCTTACCAGTGAGAATAATCACCGGAATATGTTTTAAGCTCGGTGTTTTTCTGATTTGTTCACATACCTCATAGCCGTTAGTAATCGGCATTAATAAATCCAGAAAAATAAAATCCGGCTTGTTTCTAATCAAGCTCGGCATGATTTTCAGCGGATCTTGAACTCCATAATGCCGAAATCCATTTGCTGACAAAATCCGCTCTAGAGATTGATAAATCAGCAGACTGTCATCAATACAAGCAATTAATGGAGTTTGCTTGGTTTGGAGACCGCCTAATGAGGCGGAGTTGCCAGTTGGTTGACCAGATCTACCTTCTAATGGAGAGAGCGTGTCACTATTCGGCGGTAAGCTCGCAGGTTTAACTGTCTTAGATTTTTGTTGTGGTAATAAACCGATAAATCCTGACCGGAGTAATGGTAATAATGTCGTGGTAAAGTCTGACACGGATTGACGATTATTAGCTGCCAATCGGCGGATCGATCGGTTACCATCAATTGCCAAAACTGTATGATATAGATCGGAGCCATCGAGAACTTTAGATATTTCCTCGCTAGACTTCGTAATGATTGGAAATAGACTAGGTGCGTACACTCCCAACTCTAACTTTGCCCATTCTTGCCATGCCTGAATCGATCTAGTCAGGATTGGCTCGATCTCTAGGACTGGTAAAACCAAGTTTAGTTCAGTATTTCCAGCTCCAGTCTCTGTTACCTTATAAAATAGGCGATTGCCACTGTGCTGACTAAACTGAATAATATCGAACAAGCATTCAACTACCATGCCCGTGACTAAATCCGTACACTTTTGCCTGTCAATTAATTCATCAGTTAATAGACTGGCTGGTATATGTGAGTCCAATGGTTTTTCAACCGGATTATTAATATCTGCTAATTTATTTAGGGGTATTTCTAGTTGAGCTAAAGCTAAATGCCGCTGCCAGCAATCAAGTAGATCCACACCGCCACTAACCCAGCCAACTCGTCCCAATCGAAACGAAAATGTCCAAATTAAATTCGGCTCGACCTTAACTACAAGATTACCGCTAAACGAATTAGCCTTAATAGTTTTTAATTGAATAATTAGATCTTTAAAACTCAGAGCTACTGGCTTATCGTCAGTTGGAACCATTATTTCACTCCCTCTATCTATACTGCGAGATCGTCTGTCAAATTCAAAGCTGCCTTCGGTAACAGAGGCACTGCATTTACCAGCGCGTTTGTCTCTACAGCAAGAAATCAATCTTTGATGCTTACTTAGCTATTGTTCCCACAACAATCCCAAAAGCAAACAATTGCCATGCCAAATTTTTCACCCTGTTGGGGGTGGTGCTGTTTATCGATGTTTTTTCAGACAATATGTCTATTTCGATGCGCTTCCAACCACTAGTGGGGAGGGCAGGTTTTGCCTGAAGATAATGGTGTTAGACGATAATTGTTAGCATGAAGCGGGGTTTTTTTTATACGGGAGGGGATAAAAAAAAAACCCATCAAGAAAAACAATTTAGAAAATATTTTGGATTTTTAAAAAAAAAAAACC
>JANNDL010000196.1:0-10068 GCA_031387665.1 Chamaesiphon sp. OTE_75_metabat_95
TGTTGTAATCTGCTCCGATTTAATTCTCAATCATTGCTCCATCAGCGTTTGACGATTTTGGCTCCAGCTCTTTACTCATATCGTCAAAATAGCCATTAGAGTTTGTCTCTTGAGACAACCTCTAATGGCTAAAGTCGAGTCCAAAAAGTCGGGTTTGTGTCCTAACCGATATGGCGACTGCTATACATGCATATTTTGATCGAATGCTATGATTCTAAATCTGCTTTAATTTTGGCAACATCGCGGAAACCAACAGCGATAGCAATACCATCCTTGACAAAGATTGGTCGTTTTAACAACATTACATCATCACTGAAAGCAGTTACCCATTCTGCTTCATTCCAAGTGTCTTTAATCTCATCAAGCCCGCGATAGGATTGTCCTGAGGTGTTTCGCATTGGTTTATCGCCCAAAGTTTTGACCCAATTAGCAATTTGTTCGGTACTGGGGGGCTGTTCTTTGGTGTTGATAAACTCATAGCTGATTTGCTGTAGCTCTAGCCATTGTAGAGCCTTTTTACAAGTACCACAGGTAGGAATACCATAAACTTGAATTGATGTCATATATTAGATAAAATCTATCAGTGTGAAAGCAAATTGTGTGGATGAGTGCGATGATGATGCCAATAGCTACCTGTTGTAATTATAGTTTCAAGATCGGAAGCAGGTAGTGGACGACTAAAGAAGAAACCCTGAACAGCATCGCAATTCATCGATCGCAATAGCTCAAATTGTTCGATTGTTTCCACTCCTTCTGCCACAACATTGAGATTTAATTCGTGTCCTAAATTAACGATGGTACTAACGATCGAAGCATCGACAGTGTTTACCTTAAGTTCACGAATAAAGGACCTGTCGATCTTGAGTCTGTCTAGGGGTAAATACTTCAGGGCAGCCAGAGACGAGTAACCTGTACCGAAATCATCAAGAGAGATCTTAACACCTATTTCTCTTAAGGATTCTAAAATAGAGATCGTCAGATCTAAATCTTCGATCGCAATACTTTCAGTAATTTCTACTTCCAGCGTAGCAGGTGATACTTTAGTTTCAGCTAGAATATCCAAAATAGTATCGATTAGGCGGCGATCTTGGAGTTGTTTAACTGAAAGATTAACCGCAACTGGAAAACTTCCTAAGCCTATTTTTTGCCATAGTTTACTTTGATGGCAAGCAGTTCTAATTACCCATTCACCTAATTGAACGATCGATCCAGTTTCTTCGGCAATTGGAATAAAATCAGCCGGACTAATTGTTTTGGCATTGGTATCCTGGCAACGTAATAATGCTTCAATTCCGATAATTGTGCCAGTTTGAATATCAATCTGGGGTTGATAATGCAAGAATAACTGATCGTCTACAATCGCTCGATCGAGTAGATGTTCTAATCTCAATCGATTTAACTGATGAGATACTGCGCCAATAGTGGCGAAATCACGATTGATTGGATCGTAGATTTCATAGTTATTTTTGCCATTACTTTTAGCGCGATTGAGGGCAATATCTGCCTGTTGAAGGAGTAGCTCTTTATCGATGTTTGCTGCGGTAGCGATGGCAACTCCCATGCCGATTTTGACCTGTAGTGAGTTGGTTTCTAAGAGCTGAAAATCCTGTTCAAATCCAAATGGCAGCTCGAAACAGCTTAACACTCGATCGGCAACTGTTTTGACAGCATTCAGATCCTTAAGTTCGGGAATAAATAGCGCAAATTCATCACCACTCCAGCGTCCGACAATTGCATTTGCGCCCAGTGTATCCTTGAGCCGTGCAGCAACCAATTGTAGCAATCGATCGCCACACTGATGACCGAGACTATCGTTGATATTCTTAAATCGATCTAAATTGATCAATATCGCTGCCAAAACTTGATCCGTCGGAGGCATTTTTGCCAGTGCCATACTCAACCATCGATTTAGCAATAATCGATGGGGTAAACCAGTTAATGGATCGCGATAGGCGCGATCTTTGAACATTTGCTCGACTTGTTGTTGAACCACTGCAAAATATAAATTGATTGCCAATCGTCGTGCTAATTGTAGCTCCTGTTCCGTCCAGCGCAGACTGGGGTTGGATCGAAATAAAGTCAGACAGCCAATGCACTGTTGCTGGTGACAGATGGGCAAAATTAGCAAAGACTGAATTCTCGCAGTCGCAAAGGAAATCGATAGCGGTGCTAAAAGTGGGTGCTCCCAAATTCTGTCGATCGGATAGATTTCAGATGCTGATGTTCCAGTGGTCGTGGTAGTCTGGTTGTTGAGGATCTGCTGCCACAGTGAATTTTTTTCAATTAGCGCAGAGTTTTGTGGCTGCAAGCCATAACTGAAAATCTGAGTACGGTGAGGTGGCTGTCTAGCGACAAGTAGCAGTCTGCAACCATCTGCCGTGAGAGCTTGGGCAATCTCTGCCAGTAGTTCTGGTTTAATCTGAGGCAAAGATGGCGACAAGCAAGATAGCTTCATAGTTGGCTAAACTAGTTTCCTGATCTGAATTTTGTAAGTAAGTTAAATAGTTGATAGTTACCGAGATCTTATGGGCGACAGTATTCATGATATCCCTTTACCAGTCAGTATCCCAACGAGTACAGCCGAATTAGCTGAACTGGTAACGATCGCCAACAGCTCTAAGTCACCGCTAATAGTTGCGGGAAATAGTAGTAAACTCGACTGGGGCGTTACTGTTCAGAGTGCCAAGTCACTGGTCAGTACTCAAAAGCTCGATCGATTAATCGCTCATGCAGTGGGAGATCTGACAGTCACCGTTGAAGCAGGGATGAAGTTTGCTCAGTTGCAGGAGATTCTCGCAACTGCTGGACAATTTTTACCCCTAGATCCAGCTTATCCCAACACATCCACAATTGGCGGCATCATTGCCACCGCAAATACTGGTTCGCTCCGCCATCGCTATGGTGGCGTGCGAGATCTGCTTTTGGGAATCAATTTCATCCGAGCCGATGGCAAAATCGCCAAATCGGGCGGGCGAGTAGTCAAGAATGTAGCAGGCTATGACATGATGAAGCTGTTTACTGGCTCCTATGGCACCCTGGGAATTCTCACCGAAGTAACTTTGCGCGTTTATCCACTCCCCGCCAACTCCGGCACCGTCATCCTCACCGGAGCCGTCCCAGGACTCAGGAACGCGGCTAAAATCCTACTGGCGAGTACTTTGACCCCGATCGCGGTAGACGTGCTTTCCACGGCATTTAGTCAGCATCTGGAGATCGGTAACACTCTCAGCCTAGTAGTAAAATTTGCCACGATTCCCGCAAGTATCGCTCAACAGTCAGAGCAGCTACTCGCCATAGGCACCGGACTGGGTTTAACAGGTAGTACTTTACATGGAGAACCAGAACAGCAGCTCTGGAATGGCATCCAGACGGGTATTTGGAGCGATTCTTCGATCGGTTGTAAACTAGGGGTTCGATCGACTGTAGCAGTTGACACGATCGAATTACTCGACAGGTCTACAGCCAATACCGCCAAAAGTGTAATTCACCTCAGCAGTGGCATCGGCGCATTTGCCCTGTCAGATGCCAGTCAGATTAAATCTCTACGGACTCATTGCGAATCCGCTGGTGGCTTTTTATCTGTCCTACAAGCACCTGTAGACATCAAGCAACAAATAGATGTCTGGGGCTATCGCGGCAATGCCGTACCACTAATGCGGGAAATCAAACAGCAATTCGATCCTGCTGGTATTCTCAATCCAGGAAAATGTTTGTAATTGGATTGTCCAACCACAATTGTGAAGTACTAGCTTCTTCAGAAGAATGGCAATATTCGCACAGAAAATTGGCACGCTGACGAATGCGTAAACGACTGGCAATGCTGATGCTCATGATCTAGGATTTGGGCAGAATTAGCTAATTGATTTTAAGTAATGGCGTAATAGGATGATTCGATCGTTACCCCAGAATAGCTCTGATCCAGCCATAAATGTTGGCACGCCGAAGACCCCAGCCTGATGAGCAGAGTCGATCGTAGCATCAAGTTGGCGAATCGTTTCTGGTGCGCGTAGTGCCATCTGAAGATCGGCACCAGAAATACTGCACATCTCAGCAGCAAAAACACATTCACCCTCATCAATTTTTGTGAGCACCTCTCCTGTGGCAAATGATGAAGGCTCAAACATCTTGGAAAACAGCAGCCGACTGTACTGCTCTACTTTCCCCAGTCGCTTTGCCGCCGTACATGCCAATGCCAGCAACTCTGAATCAAAATCTACCCGTCCACGCGGCTCCAGGTAAGGAACACCATATAATTTAGCCCATCGCTGGGCATCCAGTTCGCGATACGTCCATTCGTATTGCCCAGAAATAGGTTTGCCCCCAAAGGGATTGCGCTCACCCTGAGCAATTAGCCGAACACTATTCATCGGATGCCATTCAACGTCACAGCCAGTTTCTTGCTGGAGTGCGTCGATCTGAGTAGCTGCCAGATATGAGTAACGGCTGCCAATAGAGTAATAAAAATCAATTTTCACAATTGCATCAGGGGCTGGTTTTTAAAAATAAAGCTGCTGCAATCCGCATTATTCCGTCAAGTATCTGCACAGATTAGCATTGTCATAGTGGATTCTAGTTCAGCCATCACAGGACTTCCAATATCGTCAGATGCTATAAATAGAAAGGTATATCCATTTATTCCGGCGAGAAACGACAACTGGTGATGAATCCATTAATCATGCAACTTATTTTAGGGCTAATCTCCATCTTGTTCGCGGAAGTCGTGCGAGATTTTTACCATATCGCCGGACACTATTGGCAACCGATCAAACAAAATCACCTGCTGCATCACAAAGCCTATCGGCAAGATTTTTCGATCGCTAATATGGAGCTATACAAAAAATCTCAACTGTATAATGATGTACCTGAAGCCCTGTGCATGGTAGGGTTGGGCGCAGTATTAGCATTGGTAACTCAAAATCCTGGGATGTGGCTGGGGTGTATTTATTCCATTGCTTTTTTAGTGCCCGCATTTTTGCGCTCTCAGGGGATGCTCCTGGCAACTGATCTGAGCCATAAACCTGGCGATCTCGTCGGCATTCCCGCTCAGTGGCGCGTCAATCGCACCTATCACTGGCGACATCACTTCGACGAAAAGAATGCTTACTATGCTGGACATTTTACGTCAGTCGATCGACTCATTGGTACTAGTCTCTCCCTTAAAGGTAAAGTCGTCGCTGTAACTGGGGCTTCAGGCACGTTAGGACAAGCTTTAATTAAGGAATTGGCTAGTCAAGGTGCGAAGGTAGTCGCCATTACTACCAACCCCACAACTAGGTTTGAGCCAGAAGTCAAGGTGATATCCTGGAAACTGGGAGCTGAATTAGAGCTGTTACCTCAGCTTCAAAATATAGATATTTTAATTATCAATCATGGTATCAACGTTTATGGCGATCGATCTGCCGCTGCAATTTATGAATCCTATGAAGTAAACACTTTTTCCACCCTCAGACTCGCCGAACTATTTTTCCAGACAGTTACCAAATCTTCGGATACGGCCACAAAAGAATTGTGGATTAACACCTCCGAAGCTGAAGTCAATCCAGCCTTTAGTCCGCTGTATGAGCTATCCAAACGCACCCTGGGTGACTTAATTACCCTACGTCGATTAAACGCGCCCTGTATCGTTCGCAAACTAGTATTAGGGCCATTCAAAAGCCAGCTAAATCCGGCAGGAATCATGTCGGCGCGGTGGATTGCCTGGGCAACGATCGCTCTAGCTAAACGAGATTTCAGAGATATTATCGTCACTATCAATCCACTGACCTATTTGATTTTCCCCGTCAAAGAATTTTGCCAGTCTTTGTATTTTAGGTTGTTTGCAAGGAGTGCTAAAATCACATCTAATCTAAACAGCCAGAATATTTCTGGATGATGATATGTTTATCCAGAAGTTTCAGATTCAGAATTTTAAATCCTTTCAAGATATAACTATTCATTTCAATCGAGATGTAAATATTTTGACAGGACAAAATAATGCGGGTAAAACCACCGTACTTGAAGCACTGTCACTTTGGCATGAATGTTTTCAAAAACTCCTGACGCAAGCAAAAAGAAGTCAAAAGAATTATCGAAAACATGATTGGATTTTAGGACCAACCTCTAATCGTTACTTTCCATTTGACCAAATTAATAGTGTCCGCAGTCCAAACTTTGAAGATATCTTCCATGATTGCCAGCGAAAAAATAAAATAAAATTGATCGTAACATTTCAAACTACCGATCAAAGCAAGTTAGATGTTCACATAAATATTGGTGAATCTGGTAATAACTACATTATTGAGTTGGATAAATTTACTTCGTTTGATTTTACAAAATTTAACTCGTTTTTTCAAGATCTACCATCTCCGTTTAGTATCTATTATGCCTCGCCAATTGCCACAATAACAGCAACGGAAGATTATACAACCTCTCCGAAGATCGAACAGGCATGTATGACCCAAAAGTCTGGATCTGTACTGAGAAACAGGTTATTTCAAATTTCTAAATTTCCAGTCATATTCGACTTGTTTCAAAGGGATATGGCATATATTTTATTTAATAATGAGAAAAATATATTATTTGAAATTATCTTTGATGAGACTAAAGATATTCGGATCGTAATTAAATATAGAATTGGGTTTGAAAGATTCAAAGATATCGCCTTGCTAGGTAGCGGGACACTCCAGCTAGTCGAAATACTTCTCAATTTCTATCAAGCAGATTCCCAAAGCAAAGATTTTAGACTAATCATGCTTGATGAGCCAGATAGCTACATTCATCGAGATATTCAGAAGCGGTTAGTAGAAATTGTTACCCGTTTTGCTCAAAAAACTCAAGTCATAATTTCCACCCATAATGAATCATTAATTCGTTCAGCTCCCATCGAACAAATATTTCATTTAGATGGTAAATCTCAAGGTGAATATAGTCCGATCAATCGACAAGAAATCGAAAAGCTCCAGCCACACTTTAAAGGTATTTATCCATCCTTAATCAATCCAGTAATTCGATCGATCGGTGAAATAACTGGACTAGATTTTGTAAATGCGATCGAATGCGATCGACTTGTTTTTGTTGAAGGTGAAGATGATGCTAGAGTCCTAAATATATTGCTCAAGCAACAATTAGGTGTGAGCAAGAGATACATGTTTTGGGTACTGGGAGGGATCAGCGAAGTATTTGAAAATATTCTGGCATATAAAACTGTCTTTTCGGCAATTAAGAATGGAAGAAACTTGTGGAAAAAGTCTTGCTTGATCATTGACAAAGATTATCTAAACCATGAGCATCAAGCAGCTATTATTACTAAGTTCAAAGAGAAGCATCAGCTAGATGTGTTTAGCTGCAAAGCTTACACTTTTGAATCAACAGTATTTGAGAATTTAGAATATTTAGCCATACTTCTAACCAAATGGATTGAATCGAGAGATAAGATTGTAGATCAGGATGAGGTACTGCGATCGTTGCAAATAGAATATGCTAAGGTATCTCAAATTTTATCACAAAGATATTCCAATGACTTCATCAAAGAAGAAGCATATAGATATCGGAATATTCGAGAAAAAACAAATACCTTATTTGGAGATCGCAGCGTGATCAAACAAACTGATATTGACCTACCACTATTAGTCAGAACAAATCTAGAAACCACGTTACAAACCAATAACTACTATTGGCTGATGCGAAAAGAAGAAGTTACCGCAGTTATTAATCCCATTGTTCAAAAATATGGATTAAGCTTTAGCTGTGAAACTGATTTTATCGAAGTTATTAAAGCTGTTACAAAATCTACCTGGATGAGCCAATGGGATTTTATCAATAGACTCTAAATTATTCTCTTTCTCTAAGTTTAAACAATTGACTAAATCAATCATGGTAGTAGGCACTACCTCTCACGCGGGAAAATCATTGATGACGGCGGCAATCTGTAGATTGCTGGTACGTCAGGGTTTCAAAGTTACCCCTTTCAAGGGGCAGAATATGGCTCTGAATGCCTATATTACCGCCGATGGAAAGGAAATGGGGCACGCTCAGGCTGTGCAGGCGTGGGCGGCGAAAATAGAGCCAAGAATCGAGATGAATCCGATTTTGCTCAAGCCGCAGGGGGATATGACTTCCCAGGTGATTTTGATGGGTACTGCGGTGGGGAGAGTCCAAGCGGCAGATTACTATCGGGATTATTTCGATCGAGGTTGGGCAGCAATTACTAATTGTTTGGATAAATTAGCCACGGAATTTGATTATATTGTCTGCGAGGGTGCGGGCAGTCCAGCGGAAATCAATCTCAAGCATCGCGATTTAACTAACATGCGGGTAGCAAGTTATTTACAGGCAAATACAGTATTAGTTGCTGATATCGATCGAGGTGGAGTATTCGCTCATATTGTTGGTACATTAGAATTATTAGAGCCGGAAGAACGCGCTTTAATTAAGGGCTTTATTATCAATAAATTTCGGGGGCAACTATCGCTATTAGAATCGGGGATTACCTGGCTGGAAGAACGGACTGGAATACCAGTCATTGGCGTAATCCCAATGTTGGATCAGGTATTTCCCGCTGAAGATTCCTTGGATCTATTAGAACGTCGCGGACGAAAACCGAATGCCGACTTGACGATTGGCGTAGTCAGATTTCCCCGCATTTCTAACTTCACTGACTTCGATCCGATCGATGCCGAATCTACTGTCAATCTCAAGTATATTACGACAAAAGATGAACTAAATAATTGCGATGCAGTAATTTTACCTGGCTCCAAAACCACCATCGCCGATCTCCATTGGCTTCGTCAATCCGGTATTGCTGAAAGTATCCCCAATTATCTCACCAACGGCGGCACCGTCATGGGTATCTGCGGCGGCTTCCAAATGCTTGGTGCCACCCTTGCCGATCCTACAGGCATTGAAGGCATTGCTGGCGAATATCCAGGTTTAAACCTGCTTCCACTCCAGACAACTATCTCTGAGATCAAAACCACCAAACGATCTACCAGCACTACTAATTATCCCATTCCAGGCATCTCAATTTCTGGATATGAAATCCACCAGGGGACAACCCAGTGGCAGCTAGAAGAGGCGAATAGAGATGAATACGCGCAATTATTCACTGATGAGACGTTGGGGATTGTCGATCGAGATCTCACAATCTGGGGCACATATCTGCACGGTATTTTCGATAATGGTAAATGGCGCAGAAATTGGCTCAATCAAATTCGCTCCCGTCGAAATTTAGCCCCGATTACCAGCGATGTTCCAGATTATTCCACCCAGCGCGAAGAGATTTTTGACCAACTAGCTGATTCGATCTCTGAGTATTTAGATCTAAGTAAACTAGCCTAGTCCCAGAGATTTAAAGTCCCTGTGAACTTCTAGTACTATTGCAGATAGGCTCGATCGTCAGGTAAATATTTCGTGTCAAAACCACCACCCACTTCAAATTATACCGATATTATGAGTGAAACTATTTTCAGTAAAATCATCCGTAAAGAGATCCCCGCTGACATTGTATATGAGGACGATCTCGCTTTAGCCTTTCGGGATGTTCAGCCCCAGGCACCAGTTCACATCTTGGTGATCCCCAAAAAGCCGATTATTTCGATCGCTACTGCTACCACTGACGATGAGAGCTTACTCGGACACCTTTTGTTAATAGTTAAGAGAGTAGCCACTCAGGAAGGATTGATCAAAGGCTATCGAGTCGTAATCAATACAGGTGAAGATGGTGGTCAGACAGTGTTTCACCTCCATCTGCACCTGCTGGGACAGCGGGCAATGACATGGCCACCAGGTTAATCACCTTTATGTAAACTTTCTCATTTATGGTCGGGTAAATCGAACCCAATCAACGCCCCATATATGGTTAAGTCCTCGATCCCCAACCCGAACTCCTCAAAACCTAACTAGTTTCGGTCAAACTCAAATATTAAGAGATTGTTAAGCTCCTTCACAAATAGAAATAAAGGCACTAATATAAGATGCATAGGGGTTGAGCAATCAACACCGCACCTTGAAAATTCATCGCAATCATAAACAAATGACCACTACCTTACAACGTCGCGAAAGCGCAAATGTATGGGATCGTTTTTGTAGCTG
>JANNDL010000120.1:0-16766 GCA_031387665.1 Chamaesiphon sp. OTE_75_metabat_95
TGAAATTCTATGGCGATTTGTCAAGTATGAATGGCTTCCAATAGATGCCTACTCTAGCTGGGAAGTACTAGTGTCATCTGTTGAAAAAATTCTTAAAGAATTTGGCGAAAATTATGTAATTAATTTCGCCTAAGTACTTACTAGTGCTAACCGTAGATCTGAGGGTACCCTGGATCTACGCTCAGTAATGGTATTTTCAACTGGTGTAGGATGTGAGTTAAATTAAGTCGCTAGTTTGTGGTAGTGTCCATTATCAACTAGCCCGTTGCATCTCCACTCCCTACATTCTGCTATGAAACTACGCGAACTTCTGACTCGGAGCCAAATTACCTTCTCCAGTGAGCATCCAAATCTAGATTTAGAAGTAACAGGCTTAAAGACTAATTCCCACACCTGTACTGCCGGAGACTTGTTTATGGGGATGCCTGGAACGCGAGTCGATGGGGGTGAATTCTGGCAGGGCGCAATCGCCGCAGGTGCAATCGGAGCCGTAATTTCAGCATCAGCCGCCACCGTACATCCAGCTACTTCAGGCGATTGTGTGGTCATCGCTGAAGATATGATCGCCGCCTGTGCAGCCATCGCAGGTACCTTTTACGATCGACCCGCCCATACGCTCAAGATGGTGGGTGTAACTGGTACAAATGGCAAAACTACCACCACGCACATTATCGAGTACTTGCTGGCTCAGGCAGACATCTCTACGGCTCTGCTGGGCACCCTCTACACCCGCTGGAAAGGCTATCAAAAAACTGCAACTCATACCACGCCTTTTGCCGTCGATCTTCAGCAACAATTAGCTCTGGCTCTAGCGGCTGGGAGTCAGGTAGCTTTGATGGAAGTGAGTTCTCACGCATTGGATCAGGGACGGGCGATGGGCTGCCCATTTGAGGTAAGTGTATTTACCAACCTCACCCAGGATCACTTGGATTATCACCAGACGATGGAGAACTATTTCCAAGCTAAAGCACTGCTATTTAGCCCTAAGTATCTGACTGGAAAAGCGATCGTCAATCTTGATGATGAGTATGGTAAAAGATTAATTAGCCAGATTCCCGCTAGCCAAGTTTGGAGCTACAGCACAACTAATTCAGCGGCGGATCTGTGGACGAGCGCAGTTGAATATCATCAAACTGGAGTCACGGGCAAGTTACATACACCCAAGGGCGAAATCGCCTTCAGCTCCCCCCTGGTTGGCGACTACAACCTCGAAAACTTCCTCGCTGCTGTAGGAACTAGTTTACATCTGGGTATGACCTTGGAAGCGATCGTCGCAGCAATGGCAGAGTTTCCTGGGGTGCCTGGACGGATGGAACGAGTCCAAATCTCGCCAGCACAGAACATTACGACGATCGTTGATTATGCTCACACTCCCGACAGTTTAGAAAGTTTAATCACCGCTGCACGTCCATTCATTCATGGTAAGGTGATTTGTGTATTCGGTTGTGGTGGCGATCGCGATCGAACTAAACGCCCCCAAATGGGTAAAATTGCCGCAGAGCTTGCGGATTTGGTAGTCGTCACATCTGACAATCCTCGCACCGAAGATCCCGCTCTCATCCTCAAAGATGTAGTCGCAGGCATCAGCCGCACCGATGGTGTGGAAGTGATCGCAGATCGAGCAGCAGCCATTGCCCACGCCATTTCGATCGCTCAAGCTGGCGATGGAGTCCTAATTGCAGGCAAAGGGCATGAAGATTACCAAATCCTCGGTACTGAAAAAATCCATTTTGACGATCGAGAACAAGCTCGGATTGCTCTGAGCAAGAAGTTTTAGAGTTGGGAGTTGGGAGTTGCGGATGAAATCGCGCTGAGGAAACCTCAGCGTTTCACCAAGCAGGGAGCTGGAAATGTGGAAGAAAGACTGATGATTCTAATCTCCTTGTCTCCTAGTGCCCCGTCTCCCAGCCGCTCCCAAAGTGGATTAGTTGTGAGGGAATAGAGTCTAGGATCTGGGTGCTTCGTTGCCAACCACCCGCGATTTATCTGCGGGGCGATTGACGGAGAAGAACTAGGGTTTTAACTATTTTCCGCTGACAACTGATCCACCCTGCCTATCTTCCTACCCAAACACTCCCCCGATGGAAAACCCTCTTGCTCCAAAACTAAACTTTAGCGATCTTAAAGATGGATCGATCGCACATTTGATGCAGGAATTATGCACTCCATTAACTAATATTCAGACAGCTCTAAAGTTACTCGAATCGCCAGGGATAAAACAAGTTCAACGCCAGAGATATCTGGGCTTAATTCGGGGTGAATGCGATCGACAGAACTTGTTAATCAGTGGCGTGACTAGACTCTTGGCGATCGACCGATCTCCAGATCCACTGGAAATAGTCCCGATTAATCTATCCCAAATTATTCCTGGCATCGTTAGTATTTACCAGCCATTAGCAGAAGAAAAAGGGATTAGATTGGGCTACACAGTCCCTACCGATTTACCAGAAATCATTTGCGTCGAGGGCTGGTTGCGCCAAATTGCGATCGATCTATTACACAACGGCATTAAATACACGCCGGAAGGTGGGCATGTTTTCGTTCAAGCTTCCGTGCGAGATGAGTATGTCCAGTTGGAATTTAGAGATACAGGGATTGGGATCCCCCCGCCCGAAATTCCCAAGATTTTCGACAGATTTTATCGTGTCAAAAGTTTACCAAACGATCGGGGGGCAGGCTTGGGATTAACGATCGTCCAAAATATTCTAACTCGTTGTGGTGGCTCGATCTCAGTCGTCAGTCAAGTTGGGGCAGGGTCGAAGTTTCGAGTACTGTTGCCAGTTAGGAGTTAGGAGTTGGGAGTTGGGAGTTGGGAGTTGGAAACAAATTAGAGAACGCAAGCGTTCTAAACTCTAACCCCTATCCCCTAAAGCCTAATCCCTATCTCCTAATCCCGTGCTATCTAAATTTAGATTTATTCTATTCAAAGTGATTCAAATCTTTCTGGCAGGTTGCGCGCTAATATTTTTAACGAGTATTTACGCTCACAAAATCGAGCCACGGTGGTTTGAAGTCAAGCACATTGATATTACTTTACCCAAGCTCGATCGAGCATTCAACGGTTATCGGATCGTTCAAATTAGCGATCTTCATGCTGGGGATGGAACTAATCGATCTCAGTTAGAAAAAGTTGTCGCGGCGGTTAATGCCGAACAGCCAGATTTGGTGGTAATCACAGGCGATCACATCACGCGCATTCCCAGACAGCATCTGGATTTACTAGACACTTTAGCTAAATTACAGCCACGCGATCGAACTATTTCCGTATTGGGAAATCATGATGTCCACAACGATCCTGCCCCTGTTCGAGCAGCCATCAAAAAAGCCGGAATTACCTTACTAGAAAATAGCATTTACACCCTCAGCCGTGACAACGCGACATTACATATTGCTGGCGTTGGTGATGTTTTTTTCAAGCAAGATCGACTCGATCTAGTTCTCGCCCAATTACCCGCTACTGGAGCCGCCATCATGCTCGTTCACGAGCCAGATTTTGCTGACAAAACTGCCGCCACTGGACGATTTGGGCTACAATTGTCTGGGCACTCCCACGGTGGACAAATTCGCATCCCCTTTCGGAAGGGTTTTCTGCCTGCCCTGGCTAAAAAATATCCACTCGGACAATATCAAATTGGCGAGATGATTCAGTATACTAACCGAGGCATTGGCATGGTCAAAGTCTATACTCGGTTTAACTGTCGTCCCGAAATTTCAGTGTTTAATTTAGTGGTTTAGTGGTTTAGTGAATAGTGGTTTAGCAAGCAATGCAGACACTCCCCACACTCCGCACACTCCCACACTCCCACACTCCCACACTCCCACACTCCCTACAACATGACATCCATCCGCGAGTTACACAATCAGCTTGTTACGAAACAAAGATCGGCAGTAGAAATCGCCACAGAAGCGATCGATCGAGTGGATCGACTCGAACCCAAACTTCGCAGTTTCCTCTGTACCACGCCGACTCAAGCCCTCGAACAAGCAAGGTTGGTAGATGCCAAGATCGCCGCAGGGGAAGAAATTGGGATGCTGGCGGGAATTCCGATCGCCCTCAAGGATAATATGTGTACTCAGGGGATTACAACTACCTGTGGTTCCAAAATCCTGGAAGGATTTGTGCCGCCGTATGAGTCTACAGTTACCCAGAAGCTCAAAGATCTAGGCGCGGTATCTGTGGGTAAAACTAACATGGATGAGTTTGCAATGGGCAGCTCCACCGAAAATTCGGCTTATCAAGTCACCGCCAATCCCTGGGATTTAGCCCGCGTTCCAGGTGGATCTTCTGGTGGTTCGGCTGCGGCTGTAGCAGGGTCAGAATGCGTTGTATCCCTTGGTTCTGATACTGGTGGTTCGATTCGTCAACCTGCCTCTTTCTGTGGCGTGGTGGGGTTAAAACCGACCTATGGACTAGTTTCGAGATTTGGATTGGTTGCTTATGCGTCCTCGCTCGATCAAATCGGCCCATTTGCGCGGACGGTAGAGGATGCGGCAATCTTGCTCGAAGCGATCGCAGGTTATGACCCGAAAGATTCTACTAGCCTCAATGTAGCAATTCCCAAGTACTCTCAACTACTCACGCCAGACCTGCCCAAAGGTCTGAAAATCGGGATTATTACCGAAACTTTTGGCGAAGGTTTAGATCCTCAAGTTGCTGAATCTGTGCGGAATTCGATCGAACATTTCCGCTCCCTCGGTGCTGAAATTCAGGAGATTTCCTGCCCCCGTTTCCGCTATGGTTTGCCCACCTACTACGTGATCGCTCCTTCGGAAGCATCGGCTAATTTAGCCCGCTATGATGGCGTGAAATACGGATTCCGCGCCGAAGCAGATAATCTGATGTCGATGTATACCAAAACTAGAGCCGCTGGATTTGGGGCAGAAGTCAAACGTCGAATTATGCTCGGTACCTATGCACTTTCGGCTGGTTATTACGACGCATATTATCTCAAGGCGCAAAAAGTACGGACATTAATTAAACAAGACTTTGAAGCAGCTTTCAGTCAAGTAGATATTCTGATTACCCCCACCGCGCCCACAACTGCGTTCAAAGCTGGCGAAAAAACAGCCGATCCGTTGAGCATGTATCTCTCTGACTTGATGACGATTCCGGTTAACCTAGCTGGATTACCAGGAATTAGTATTCCTTGCGGCTTTGATGACAAAGGAATGCCGATCGGGTTGCAGTTAATTAGTAACGTGCTGCGCGAAGATATCTTACTTCAAGTCGCCCATGTCTATGAGCAGTCTACTACCTGGCACACTCGATCGCCCAGCGTAGGCAAAGCCTAATCGCGCATCTCGATCAACTTCTGATCGGGTTTCTAGATATATCGATGCATGTAAATATAGGCAGTCATCAATATACTTGGAAATAATAGGCATCAATCTCGATCAAGATGAATATACAAGGAAAATTTGGACGTATCTAATTGCAGGAGATCGTCTTGGCTGCTCGTTCGCTCCGCATAGACAAAGCCTAATCTTCTAAATATAGGTTTGCATGTATATCGATGCTGGTCAATATACATGCAAATCTATATAGATCGCTATCAATATATATGTAAAGACAGAATATCAATCTATGGATATGACAAGCGAGTCAAACAAAGATCGAGTGATTATTGATTCTTGGTCCAAAAATGCTGCACCTTGGATCGTTGCAATTCAAGAGCAACAGATCGAAAGCCGTAAACTGATAACGGATCGATCGATTATTGATGTCGTCGTCAGTCAAAATGCTCGAACAGTGCTCGATCTCGGTTGTGGAGAAGGATGGCTAACGCGGGAATTATCGGCAAGAGGCATGGAGGTATTAGGCGTAGATGCAATTCCCACGCTGATCGCACGAGCTGCTTCAATGAGTATCGATCGATTTGAAGTAGCTACTTACGCAGAAATTGCTGCTGGTAAATTAGCCGGAAAATTTGATGTCATAGTTGCTAATTTTTCATTATTTGGGAATGAGTCCGTGGTGGATTTATTTAGATCGATCGCATTATTGCTCAATCCCCAAGGTGCATTGATCATCCAAACTCTGCACCCGACGATCTCATGTGGAGATCTCGCCTATGTAGATACATGGAGGTCTTCTGATTGGGCTGGTTTTAGCGATAATTTCACAGATCCAGCTCCCTGGTATTTTCGGACACTAGCAACATGGCTAAAACTTTATCGCACCAACGGATTCAACTTAGTTGAAATCCGCGAACCGTTAGATCCACGCACAGGAAAACCCGCTTCTGTAATTTTTGTTGGTGTTAAGTGCGAGTAGTCTACGATCTGGTGTGCTCGATCGCCCAGCATAGGCACAGCCTGATCGTCGTAACAATGATTTCGATCTATATCGATGATGGTCAATATAAATGTAAACACTGACTATCAATCTCGATCGAGGTAACTATACTAGGAAAATTTGGACGTATTTAGCAGCTCTTCGATCGATACACTCGATCGTTCTGGTTGTGATTTCGATCTATATTGATGATAATCAATATATAAGTAAGCAAATATAGATTGTCATCAATATGAATGCAAACACCAAACATCCGCATCGTGGCAGCGAAACATACGGATCGATTAGGCTTTGCCTACGCTACGCGATCGAACTAACCTAGAACGTCTCGAATACACAGCAACTGTTCCTGGGCAATTCGATAATAAATCCAGGTACCCCGCCGCTGCTTCATCAATAGACCTGCCTCAAACATCACCTTGAGATGATGGCTCACTGTCGGCTGCGAAAGTCCCAAAGACTCTACCAACTCACAGGCACACACCTCTCCACTCGGCTGCGCCGCAATTAGACTTAGCAACTGGAGTCGTGCTGGTTCGCCCAATATTCGGAACAAAACTGCGGCACCAGCAGCTTCGGTTTCAGTCAGGCGACCAGCTAACAGAGGTGGGCAGCAAAAGTTTGATGGTGTTGTTAAAGATTTCATAAATTCTATATTGACATAAATCGATATCAGTTGATAAGATATCGACAAACATCTATATCGATTAGCATCGATATAAGTGGGCGGTAAAACTTCAGCAGAGGAAAGCCAATGACAATTCGTGTGGGCATCAATGGATTTGGACGGATTGGACGGTTAGATTTGCGGGCGGCGTGGAGTTGGCCAGAATTAGAATTTGTACATATCAATGAGGTCAAAGGCGGGGCTGAGACAGCAGCGCACCTACTCAAGTTTGATTCTGTCCACGGACAGTGGGCACCTGAAGTCGCAGCGGAGAACGGGAAAGTTATTATTGACGGCAAGCCCCTGACTTTTAGCGAACATGCTAAACCTGGAGATGTGCCTTGGCAGGATTTAGGTGTGGATCTGGTGTTGGAATGTTCGGGTAAATTTAGAACGCCCGAAACCCTCGATCCTTATTTTAAGGGCGGTGTGCGGAAAGTGATTGTGGCTGCTCCGGTGAAGCAATCAGCCCTGAATATTGTGATGGGAGTCAATGATGGACTGTATGAGCCGGATAAACATCATTTGCTCACGGCTGCCTCCTGCACTACCAACTGCCTAGCTCCAGTAGTAAAGGTAATTAATGAAGGCTTGGGGATTAAGCATGGCATGATTACCACCATCCATGACAATACCAACACGCAAACAATCGTCGATGCACCGCATAAAGATTTGCGTCGAGCGAGAGCTACTAGTTTATCGCTGATTCCCACTTCAACCGGATCGGCAACTGCGATCGCCATGATCTATCCTGAACTCAAGGGCAAACTCAATGGTTTAGCAGTGCGGGTGCCATTACTCAATGCATCACTCACAGATTGTGTATTTGAAGTAATGCGATCGACCACAGTTGAAGAAGTCAATCAATTACTCAAGACGGCTTCTGAACAGTCACCGCTCAAAGGTATTTTAGGCTATGAGGAACGTCCGCTGGTGTCGATCGATTACAAAGACGATCCTCGCTCTGGGATTGTTGACGCGCTTTCGACGATGGTGGTGAACGAGACTCAGGTGAAAATCCTGGTTTGGTATGACAATGAGTGGGGCTATGCCAACCGGATGGTCGAACTTGCGCGGAAGGTGGCTTTGAGTATGAATTACTAAGCAACACCCACCCGCGACTAAAGTGCGGGGATTCATCCCCAGGTGGTGCCAAGCGGAGCTAGAAACGATCGCATGGAAATCCTCAGCCCAAACTCACATTCAGTATTAAATCGTCCCCTTATTCTTCACATTGTGCAGTCATGGATTCTACGACAGCTTCCAGTGCCAACTTCAAGAACTACGCGCTCGTAACATTAGCCTACTGGGGCTTCACCATCACCGATGGTGCCCTGCGAATGCTGGTGCTGCTCTACTTTTACAACATTGGATATACCCCGATCCAAATCGCTTCCCTGTTCCTGTTCTACGAAGTCTTCGGGGTAGTTACCAACTTCTTAGGCGGTTGGATTGGCTCCCAGTTTGGGCTGAAGGTGACACTGTATACGGGCATCGGGCTACAGGTACTTTCGCTGGTGATTCTGTCCTTTCTCGATCCAACTTGGACACAGTGGATTGCCGTCCCTTATGTGATGGTGGCTCAAGCGTTTTCGGGAATTGCTAAGGACTTGACCAAAATGAGTTCCAAGAGTGCGATCCGGCTGGTGGTGCCTCAAGACGCTCAGTCATCCCTATTCAAATGGGTGGCAGTGCTGACGGGTTCCAAGAACGCGCTGAAAGGGGTGGGCTTTTTTATTGGTGGTGCCCTGCTGACTTCGGTGGGGTTTATCCATGCCTTATGGATCATGGCAGGTGGGCTGTCATTAATCATGTTCTCTGGGCTATTGCTGCCCAAGGGGATGGGCAAAATCAAGAAAAAGGTCAAATTTAGCCAGCTCTTCTCCAAGAGCCGCGAAATCAATATTCTCTCGGCTGCACGGTTCTTTTTATTTGGCTCCAGAGATGTCTGGTTTGTAGTGGGGTTGCCAGTCTTTTTACGGGGACAGTTGAACTGGTCTTTCGCGCAGGTGGGGGGTTTCTTGGCTTGTTGGGTAATTGGTTACGGCGTTATTCAATTTTCAGCACCAGCCTTGCTCAAACGCTTTGGATCTGGTCAGCCGCCAGGATCGACGACGATTCGGTTTTGGACATTTACCCTAGTGGGAGTGCCAGTTGCGATCGCGATTGCCCTTCAACTCAACGTCCCGCCGAATCTTGCCATTGTTGGTGGACTCTGTATTTTTGGGGTGGTATTTGCCTTTAACTCAGCGGTTCACTCTTACCTAGTCTTAGCCTTTACCGACGATGACAAAGTGGCGTTGAATGTGGGCTTTTACTATATGGCAAACTCTGGTGGGCGGTTGGCAGGGACAGTGTTGTCGGGTCTAGTTTATCAGTTTTACGGGCTGGTAGGGTGTCTGTGGGTATCGGCGTTCTTTGTACTCTCAGCAGCATTGGTAACGCTGAAATTACCCGATCCTCAGCCGAGTAATGCGATCGCCTGGAAAGCTGGCGACGGCGATTGATTTTGATGACAAACGTACATACTTAAAAATCGACAAGGAACCGAACACAATGAACGCAACAGTAAAAAAATTCGCGACAGTCTTGGGGCTGCTCGTGGTAACAATTGCAACAGCTAACCCCTCCGCCCACAGCCAATTATTGGCACAGGGAGCTGAGGAAGATGCAGTGAAGGTAGGGACACCAGCAATTAGGATTGATGGTTCGAGTACGGTGTATCCAATTACCCAGGCGATCGCGAAGCTGTTTCAGGAAGATCCCAGCAATAAGGAGCGGATTGAAGTTAAATTTTCTGGTACGACGGGCGGGTTTGAAAAATTCTGTGCGGGTAAAACCGATATCAATGATGCTTCGCGACCAATTTTGCTAGCAGAGATGGAAACTTGCAAGAAAAATGGGGTGAGATATATGGAATTTCCGATCGCTTTTGACGCACTGACGATCGCGATCAATCCCCAAAATGACTGGGCAAAAGACATCACCGTTGCCGAATTGAAAAAGCTGTGGGAACCTGCGGCACAGGGCAAAATCCTCCGCTGGAATCAAGTTCGGAATACATGGCCCGATCGACCCATCAAGCTATTTGGGGCGGGTGATAAGTCTGGTACTTTCGATTATTTCAATGAGGCGATCGTTGGAAAGTCCAAAGCTACTCGCAAGGACTACACTCCTAGTGAAGATGATGAAGCATTGGTAGAAGGCATTAGTAAAGATCCAAATGCTTTGGGTTATTTTGGGTATGCTTATTACCAAGAAAACCAAAGTAAGTTGAAACTATTAGCAGTTGATAACGGTAAAGGAGCAATCTTGCCATCGACTCAAACTGTTGAAAAAAATCAGTATCAACCACTTTCTAGACCGCTATTTATTTATGTAAATCTCCGCTCTAGTACTAATCGACAGGTACTTGGCAAATTTGTCAGACTGTATATTAATAAAGTCTCGACAGTAGTGAATTCAGTTGGATATGTGCCTTTGCCAGAGAGAGTTAAAGATGTTAACTTCATTAACTTCAATCGCGGTAAAACAGGCACAGTATTTTCTGGTAAAGCCCGAATAAATTCCAAGATTTCAGATTTATTACCAAAGAAACCAGTTTATTAATATTACAACCAATGGAGCAGCAATCTGAATCTATCGGCGAAAATTTATGGTGGGTAATTCCTGGCAAACTAGCCGGAGTGCGGAAGCCCACAGCAGCCGAGTTGTCAGAGCTACAGGCAGCGGGAATTGGGGCGATCGTCTCAGTGGTACACGATCGATCTAATCTAGAATTATACGATCGGGAAAATATTCCCCATCTCTGGCTACCAATCCAGATTGCTAGTTCGCCGAGTCGCTCTCAAGTCGCAGAACTAATTGATTTCGTAGAGCAACATCATCGTCAAGGCGCGGGTGTAGCTGTCCACTGCACGGGCGGCTTGCACCGCACGGGGACGATGCTGGCTGCATATCTGATTTTGAATGGTGCGTCTGCTGAAGATGCGATTGAGACTATCTCAACTGCCAACCCACAGGCATTGCTAGAACTAGCTCAGACAGTCTTTTTACATTCTCTAGCTTTATGACCCCTACTTCTGCACCCTTACCTCGGAAAAAGCTCTCATTTTTAGACCGATTTCTGACGCTGTGGATTTTTCTAGCAATGGCAGTCGGCGTGGGCATTGGCTATTTCTTTCCGTCTGTCGATACCGTGATCGATCGATTTCAGATTGGTACTACCAATATTCCGATCGCCCTCGGTCTAATTTTAATGATGTACCCACCGCTGGCTAAGGTGCGCTACGAGGATCTGAGTGATGTTTTCCGCAATGGCAACGTTTTGGCGATTTCCCTGGTGCAGAATTGGGTAATTGGGCCGATTCTGATGTTTTTTCTGGCGATCGTCTTCTTGCGTGACTATCCCGAATATATGGTGGGGTTGATTCTGATCGGGCTAGCGCGGTGTATTGCGATGGTGATCGTCTGGAGTGACCTCGCACGGGGAAATACTGAATACACAGCCGGATTAGTCGCTTTTAATAGTATCTTTCAGGTGATTTTCTACAGTCCCTATGCTTGGCTGTTTTTGACTGTATTACCGCCCCTGTTTGGACTCAAGAGCAGTGTAGTAAATGTCAGCATTGCGGAAATTGCTCAGAGTGTGATGATTTATTTGGGCATTCCGTTTGTGGCAGGGTTTTTCACCCGATTTTTCTTGGTCAAAGCGAAGGGAAAACAGTGGTATCAGGAAATATTTATCCCTAAAATTAGCCCAATTACTTTGATCGCGCTGTTACTAACGATCGTCGTAATGTTCAGCTTGAAAGGAAGTGTAATTGTCCAGATCCCGCTCGATGTCGTGCGAATTGCGATCCCGATGATTATTTACTTTGTGGTGATGTTCTTAGTGAGTTTCTACATGGCATGGCGAATTAAAACCGACTACTCTAGAGCGGCTAGTGTCGCGTTTACCTCTGCGGGTAACAATTTTGAATTAGCGATTGCTGTCGCCATTGCTGTATTTGGCATTAATTCTGGCGTAGCATTTGCCGCTGTCGTTGGCCCACTGGTAGAAGTACCAGTTTTAATTGGTCTGGTTAATGTATCCTTTTGGTTGCAGCATAAGTTCTTTACTAGCTAGAATCCACTTTGAAAAAGTCGGGTTTCTGTCCTCACAAATTCTATGCCTAAATCGACTCATCCACCCAGAATATTATTTCTCTACGGTTCACTCCGAGAGCGTTCCTATAGTCGGCTCCTCGCAGAAGAAGCCGCCAGAATCATCGAAGAATTTGGCGCGGAAGTAAAATTCTTTGACCCGCGCGAACTGCCGATCTATGGCAGCGTCCCAGATACTCATCCGAAGGTGCAGGAATTGCGTGAATTGAGCTTGTGGTCTGAGGGACAGGTGTGGTCTAGCCCAGAATTGCATGGCCAGATTACAGGCATTTTTAAAAACCAAATTGACTGGATTCCGCTGTCCATTGGAGCGGTCAGACCAACCCAAGGACGGACATTAGCCGTGATGCAGGTCAGTGGCGGTTCTCAGTCGTTTAATGCAGTTAATACGATGCGGCTACTGGGACGCTGGATGCGGATGTTTACGATTCCCAATCAGTCGTCGGTTGCCAAGGCATATCAAGAGTTTCAGGAAGATGGGAAAATGAAAGATTCTGACTATCGCGATCGAGTGATCGATGTGATGGAAGAACTTTATAAGTTTACGATCTTATTGCGGGATGAAGTCGATCATTTGACCGATCGATATAGCGAACGCAAAGAGCAATCTAAAAATGCTTGAACCCAGATTGTAAGTTAAGCTGAATCGTTGGCTGCTGACCAATATCATCAACTAAGAGTATATCTGTCGATTGAGTAATCTTACCGACAATTGCTGCACCTCGACCAATTTGAGCTACTAATTCTAGGGCAATTGATTCGGGCAAACACAATACTAGTTCAAAGTCTTCCCCACCATACAGGACAGATGCTTGAGCTGTATCTGGAAACATTGTGAACAGAGCTGGTGAGATTGGTAGTGTAGATTGAAAGATTGTAGCTCCAACTTGACTCGATCGACAAATTTGGACGATCGCATCTGCTAATCCATCACTACTGTCCATGCCGGAAATTGAGAAGGTTTGACTTGCATTCAATCTCAATGTGTCGAGAATTGGCAAGATATCTAGTCGGGGTTGGGGACGTTGATGGGCAGTAATTAATCTTTGTCGGTGTACTTGTAAATCATTTGAATCCGTAGACTTACTTAGCGCAGGATCGAGGAGTAATTTCAAGCCAGCATGGGAGTCACCATGATAACCCGTCACAACGATCGCATCATCAACTTGGGCAGTCGATCGAGCAATGATTTTAGCTGGATCTACAGCACCGAGAGCGGTAATAGCTACCGTCGTCACACTCGATCTCGTTAAATCGCCGCCAACGATGCCTGTGCCATATCGCTCCAGACAAGCCTGCATTCCGGCGTAAAGCTGTTCTAGCCAGACAATAGGTAATTGGGGTGTCAGGCTCAATCCTACCGTGATTCCCAGGGGTGTTGCACCCATTGCCGCCAGATCGGATAAATTCGCCGCCACCGATCTCCAGCCGACATCAAATGGACTGGTAGTTCGATCGCTAAAATGCACGCCATCGACTAAGATATCTGTAGTCACCACCAGCTCGAAACCTGCGGGTGGATGCAAAATTGCCCCATCATCACCAATGGTATTCGGGAGACAATAGGGCTGGATTAGCTTGAGAATTCCTTGTTCGCCGAGGTCGCTAATTAGCATTTTGCTAGTGTATCACTCGATCGTTTCTCGAAGATGAGAATGGTCTGATATCTACTTGGAATTTAGCTGAGATCTAGCTGGTGGGAAGTTCCCAGCCTACGCGCTCATCTATTAATATCGATCGAACTCCAATTCGATAACTCATCGCTTTTGCATTGGCACAAGAAAGCAAGTAGGGGTAATTCATGAATTACCCCTACTTGTTTTCTTGCTTACGCTAACGCACCACAGATACTTCTGCGACCTTTTCCAGCGTCTTGCGATAAACTGCTTCAGTCTGAACGGCGATCTTGCCCCAGTTAAATCTTTTGCCCAACTCATCATAGGCATTGTCCGTCAACCACTTGGCATAGCCAGGATTTCTGAGTACTTCCAAAATTCCCCATGCGAGAGAATTGCAATCCCACCGCCACGTAACTATCCCCGTTTTGGTATGCCTAACTACTTCTGCCAATCCCCCTGCATCTGAAACTACCACAGGTACCCTAGCCGCAAAACTTTCTAACGCTACAATCCCAAAAGGTTCATACAAACTCGGAAATACGGCACAGTCAGCAACAGTTTGGAATTTATCCAAATCTTCGTCGGACATAAAGCCTGTGAAAAAACATTTATCCCAAATGCCTAAATCCCAAGCCTGTTGTTTCAGTCCATCCGTATTACCACCACCAATAAAGATCAATTTGGCATTACCACCCAGTTCCCATAGGACTTTTGGAGCAGCATTGAGCAGCACAAATATCCCTTTCTCATAGGTCATCCGCCCTACATAATACACAATTTGTTCATGGTCAGCCGCAAATCTGCGCCGAAAATCCCAGAAATCAAAATCTTTGGGACGCTGCTTTTTCTCAGGGCGAATCCCATTGTAAATAATACTAATTCTTTCCCACGGACAGCGCAGAATCTGGCCCACTTCTTGGCGCATATACTGACTGCAAACGATCGTTTGTCTAGCTGTTTCCACTAAGCGGGTTTCCTGAGCGTGGACGTATTCACTGCTCGGATTGTGGATGCCATTATGCCGCCCAAACTCAGTGGCATGGATGGTTGCGACGATTGGCACCTGAAAATTTTCGCTCAAAGCGATCGCAGTATCAGCTACCATCCAATCATGGGCATGAATCAGGTCAAAGTCTGGAGTCAGCTCCAGCAATTTTGCCCCATATTTGCTCATGCTGTAGTTCATATTGCCAATCCAGTTGAAGATATCTTGGCTGAACCCCGCAACTGGAACGCGGTGAACATAGATGCCTTCGATGATTTCTTTGGCTGGTGCTTGGCTAAATTCAACCGTAATCAGATGAACCTCATGACCTAGTTTCACCAGCTCTGGGTACAACTCAGCACCGTGACGAGCGATTCCGCCCACAAGGCGCGGTGGAAATTCCCAAATGAGCACTAAAATTTTCATTTCTACTAGTTTCGCGATTATTCTCCCCTAGTTGGTAATCAAAATTTGGCTAGTTTGCTAGATTTCACTGGCAGCCAGATTTACCATATTATATCTGGCTGGTGTTGGATTCGTCGCTGGTTTAGGTGCAATTACTTACAAACTTAGCTAACCTGTCCATTCCTTTCTCGATCGTGATTAAATCCGTAGCATAGGAGAGCCGAATATGATCGTCGGCACCAAAGGGTTGTCCAGGGATTGCGGCAACTTGGTGCTGTTCGAGGAGCTGACTACAAAATTCTAAGGATTTGAGTTTAGTATTCCCAATATTAACAAAAATATAGAAAGCTCCATCTGGCTTGGCACAGGTTAAGCCTGGAATTTGATGCAGACGATCTAAAATTACCTGTCGCCGACTTGCAAACGCTTGGCACATCGTCTCCACACAGTCCTGAGAGCCTTCTAGAGCAGCGATCGCCCCATATTGAGCAAAAGTACAGACATTGGAGGTACTGTGACCTTGAAGGGCACTAGCGGCCTGGATCAGCGCAACTGGAGCAGCCAGATAACCAATCCGCCAGCCAGTCATCGAGTAGGCTTTAGCAAATCCGTTGCTAATAATTGTCCGCTGAAAGATCTCTGCACCGAGAGCACCAATACTAACTTGCTCGACTCCATCGTAGATAATCTTCTCGTAAATCTCATCGGATACAACCAGGATATCTCGATCGACGATCACTTTTGCCAATGCCTGTAACTCAGCGCGGGTGTAGACGACCCCCGAAGGATTGGAAGGCGAGTTGAGAATAAATAACTTTGTCTTGAGGGTAATTGCGGCGTTCAGAGCAGCCGCCGTAATCTTATAACCAGTGCTGCTATCGGTATCGACAATCACCGGAACGCCACCCGCCAATTTAACCATTTCTGGATAGCTCAACCAAAATGGCGCGGGGATAATCACCTCATCACCTGGATTAATCAAAGCCATCATCAAATTGTAGAGCGAATGTTTGCCCCCATTGGTGACGAGGATATTCGCAGCACTATACTTTAAATTATTATCACGTTTGAGCTTATGGGCGATCGATTCCCGTAGTTCTGGCTCCCCAGCGGCTGCACCATATTTGGTTTTCCCCCGATCCAGTGCTTGTTTTGCCGCATCTTTAATGTGTGCTGGAGTATCAAAGTCAGGTTCTCCCGCACTGAAACTACAGATGTCTTTGCCATCTTTTTTCATTGCTTTCGCCATCGCAGCAATCGCTAAAGTGACAGATGGTTGAATTTCAGTGATGCGCTGTGCCAATTCCATAACTTTACAATTTCCCCAGTCATCTCGTCCAATGTCGTTACACTGTTATCTATACGAGTTGTCTTTGTTTCTATAATATAGTTCCCTAAGCGTCGTAATTATAAACCCATTTGGGCGGCTTTAGACTTTAGACTTTCACTTCGGCTCCGCTCAGTGAGCGTAGTTGTAGGGTGGGCATTGCCAGCCCTTTCAACGTGTATAAATACCTAGTGCTGGACTCTTTATTTCATCAGGGTTTGTGATTTTCTAAGCATCGAGCAGTGGAAACATGCCGATGCTTGGAATTAACAATCAAAGGCGGTCGTTTCTTCTTTTCGCCT
>JANNDL010000128.1:0-2685 GCA_031387665.1 Chamaesiphon sp. OTE_75_metabat_95
TTTGCGACGGGTTTGCTGTTTGAATTACCTGTTGTGCAAATCTTATTATCCCTACTGGGTATTCTTTCTTCTGAACTAATGTTATCTGGCTGGAAGAGTGTGGTAGTCGGCTCGATGGTCGTCGGTGCGATTGTGACTCCATCGACAGATCCACTGACACAGAGTTTACTGGCAGGGGCAGTTTTAGCTCTGTATTTTGGCGGGATTGGGGTTGTGAAGGTATTGGGTAAGTAACACAGGGCGATCGCAGATATTTCTGCTTTTGTACAGGGAATATGCTGAATTTTTCAGTCTATCTACCCGAATTTGGGTGGATAGGTGGAAAGTTTCCGCATAATAATAGTTAGGCAGACTAAATCAAATCATTACGCTCAAATTACGTCATAAACATTAAACTTATTTAAGAGGAATACAATCAACAAGTTCATGAATTTTGAATGGGATGAGCGCAAAAATGAGATCAACCTTGCCAAACATGGTTTTGACTTCAATGGTGCGTCACGAGTTTTCGATCTCCCAATGGTTATTGAACTTGACGAACGAGAAGCCTATGGAGAAGATCGATGGATTGGTATTGGTTTGCTGGATGGACGGGTAGTAGTGGTTATTTACACTGAACCTAGCGAGGAAACAATTCGTATTATTTCACTACGAAAAGCACTCTCTCATGAACGAAAAGAATATGAACGATATATCAAAAACAGACTGGTCTAGAATCGATGCAATGACTGATGAAGACATTGATACTTCTGATATTCCACCTCTATCAGAGAAATTTTTCGCAACAGCGAGACTGCGACTTCCTATTTCATTAGAGGCAACTGTCGCTGTTCGTGTAGATTCTGAGACTCTGGAATGGTTCCAACATCAGGGTAAAGAAGCTGAGAAGTACATGGCTGCTGCATTAAGAATTTATGCGGAAGCACATAAATATACTGATGCCTCAGACAAAGTAGCATAACAAGGGCTTGCAACGGAACGGAGACATACGCGATCAGTGATGATGCAAAGTGCAACGCCGTCCGCTGAAGCCCAAGCCGTTGCAGATCGGATTATTATATGGAAGATGGCTATTTGGAAAGGTCGTAATGTCTAGCAACTGCTAAACTGAAATTAGCTCGGAGACGGACTTACAAGCTCATTGAGCGAGACAAGACATTACCCCCGCTGCCAATTTTAACTATTTCCGTCCTACCCGTACTCGCTGAGTCAGTGTTGTCATGCCACTCGGACGAATAAAGATAGTAGAGAACCAATAATCTCCAGATTTACCCGGAGCGCGGGCGACTTTGAATAGTCCTCCAGCCGTGAGTAATTCTAGCTTGTAGTTAGCTGGCTGATTGTAGCCTTGAGCAGAAACTAGCTGTTCGATGGTGGTGCCCATCAACACATCTTCACCAAGGGGTTCGGTGACGATCGCGTCTAGATTATACTCAGCATTGAGTTGGAGTTGAGTGGGTAAGTTTAATTCGATCGTCGGTGGTTTCGCACCACTAGTTACTTTAGTCCGCTCTTGCAATACTTGCTGCTGGACGATTTGTCCCGTGACAATTTTTTGTCGAGATTGGATAGTTGATTGCAGGTTCATGACTCTACCACCAATTTTCTGAACACCAGTAATTTTGGTTGTGGTATTTGCTATGTAATTATTTGCCGTGCCCTGCCAACTATCCAAAGTGGTTGTGTACTTAACATCGCTATAGCTTTGCCAAAATTGTCCCAAAGACTGTTGCAAAGTGGCTTTTGTCAAACCATCACTAGTCGTAAAATTGGGGCTGTAGTAACGCGATAGTTCTGGTAATTTTCGGCCATTTGCCGCTGCATCCACGTTTGCCAAAATCGTCTTGAGTGCTGCTGGTGCAGATGCCGAACTATCAGCTTGAGCTGGGCGGATTGCAGCCTGCTGGCAACCGATGATTAGCGCCGGGAGTACCAGCTGATGCCAAGTTTTCGCAGAGAGTATCGATGGCATAAGGCGGTAGATGAATTTCAGCATATGGGATAGAAGTATGTGATGGGGAGTAAAGTCTCACCTGATCATTAAAAAAATTGCTAGTAGAGTGATGATTGAGACGAGCGAGATTACATAATAGGATAACAGAACAGGGATTCTCCTAGCGGAGATGCTACCCCAACCGCTAAAATAGCTGTGTTGCAGGTGAGGAATCAAACACTAGTGTCAAAAGCTACTACTAAGCTACTGATTGCTGCCAGTGGGACTGGGGGTCATGTGTTTCCGGCGATCGCAGTCGCCGAAAAGCTGTTGGGCTATGAGATTGAATGGTTGGGAGTACCCGACAGGCTTGAATCAAAGTTAGTTCCGCAAGAGTATCCACTACATCTAATTCGGGTGGGCGGTTTTCAAGGGAAACCGGGTTTAGGTACCCTCAAAACTATTGTTGGACTGATTAAGGGAATTTTCGACGTGCGGAAACTGCTCAAGCAGGGTCAATTTGATGCTGTGTTCAGCACGGGCGGTTATATTTCTGCCCCAGCGATTTTAGCTGGCTATTCGCTCGGTTTACCCGTATTTCTGCATGAGTCAAATGCACTTCCAGGTAAAGTTACCCGCTGGATGAGTCCATTTTGTACTAAGGTGGCTGTCGGTTTTGTCGCGACTGCCAAGTATATTCCCCGTGCTAAGGCAATCTATCTGGGAACTCCCTGTCGTCAGCAGTTCCTGAC
>JANNDL010000178.1:0-8237 GCA_031387665.1 Chamaesiphon sp. OTE_75_metabat_95
AAAACCCATTTAATTGGTATGTTCTTTATCGGGAATCACCTTAGTAATTAAACGCCGCTTAATGGGTACCCTTTTTCGATCTAGCACCACAGATAATCGAATGTGCTGGGATTATGTTCTGGAATCTAGGACTAAGATCGACGGTAACTACTACCGTAATAGCACCCCACATCAGATCGATCGAGTGGCGGATAATTAAGACAATAATTAGCGCAGTCATCCCCTAAGATCGTGCCAAATCAAAAAGAATCTTCGACACCTTCGACAACAGACAAACCCGAACCCAAATCTACATCAAATGAGTGGACAGAGCGGCTAGTTGAGGGCTGGCACACAGCGACGGGCAAAGTGATGCAAGCTGTACCTGTAGATAAAGCCGCCGAAACAGTCAGCAAATGGTTTAGTGTGGATGACGCGCAGGTAGCGGAGATTTTAACTAGTGTTCGCGCTCAATTGCCGACTACCGAAGCGTTACTCATCGGCAAACCCCAAGCCGGAAAAAGTTCAATTGTGCGGGGATTGACTGGAGTGTCAGCAGAAATCGTCGGGCAGGGATTTCGCCCCCATACCCAATCGACGATTCGCTACAATTATCCTTCTAATGAACTGCCATTATTAGTATTTACAGATACAGTTGGATTGGGTGATATCGATCGAGATACCAATAGCCTGATTCAAGAGCTAGTCAGCGATCTCGAAGCTGAAACTAGTCGCCCCCGAATTATTATTCTCACCGTCAAAATCAATGATTTTGCGATCGATACCCTCCGCCAAATTGCCAAAGAATTGCGCGAAAAATATCCCCAAATTCCTTGTTTATTAGCAGTTACTTGTCTGCACGAAATATATCCAGCGACTCAACTCGATCATCCCGAACAGCCGACGAGTATCGAGTCTGTAGATCGAGCCTTCACCGCTATTCAGGCAGCCTTTGTAGGGCTGTTCGATCGATCTGTGCTGATTGACTTCACATTGGCTGATGACGGCTACACGCCCGAATTTTATGGCTTGGAGACGATGCGCGACACCCTCGCCGAGTTGCTGCCCGAAGCCGAAGCCAGAGCGATGTCTCAATTGCTCCAAGGCACTTCAGCTATTACTAGCGATTCTGGCGACAAAATTGGCAACATTTATCGGGATGTTGCCCGTCGTTATATCTTACCATTCTCGATCGCCGCAGGTACAGTTGCTGCGATTCCCTTACCCTTCGCCGATCTGCCCGTCCTGACTGCGATCCAAGTTTCGATGGTGGGGTTATTAGGTAAATTATACGGTCAAACATTGACTCGATCGCAAGCTGGGGGAGTAGTCAGTGCGATCGCAGGTGGTTTTGTCGCTCAATTAGTAGCGCGACAACTAATCAAATTTATCCCTGGTTTTGGCAGCGTGATTTCTGCATCTTGGGCGGCAGCTTATACTGTGGCATTGGGCGAAGGTGCTTGCGTGTACTTTGGCGATCTGATGGGCGGAAAGAAACCCGATCCGCAACAGATTCAATCGGTGATGGCAACGGCTTTTACCAGTGCGAAAGAGCAATTTAAAACTGGTGAATAGTAATCTATAATCATGGCAGCGTATTCCGATCGAACATCGAGCAATCCGCACAAAACTTACAGCATTATCGATCGAGGAGCAAGATTGTGCAGTTAAAGTTCAATGGAAAAACCGCAGCTATCCCTGACGATCTCCGTGACGAGCCGCTGATTTGGGTACTTCATGATACCTTAAAACTCAATGGAACTCGGTATGGGTGTGGTGCTGGCTGGTGTGGTAGCTGTACTGTTTTAGTCGATAATATTGCGACTCGATCGTGTCAGATTAGTGTAGCTAAAGTAGTCGATCGAGAATTAATTACGCTCGAAGGATTGGCGCGGGGAGAAACTTTAGATCCTGTTCAGCAAGCCTTCTTAGAAAATCCATTACAGTGCTGTTATTGCATGACTGGGCACATTATGACTGCGGTGGCATTTCTCAAGCAAAATCCCAATCCAAATCCAGCCGAAATTGATGGGGCAATGGACATAAATTTGTGTCGTTGTGGTGGCTATAATAACATTCGTAAAAATGTGTTGCGGGCGGCTGAATTGATCCGAGGTAACTCATGAGCCGCCCACCGAAAATGAAATGGCGAATAACGCGGCGACAGTTTTTATTAATTGGTGCTGGCACAATGGGCGGATTGGGTGTGGGTGTACATACAGGTTTTAAAGCAATTATTCCCAGCTTAGTTGATGGGATTGCCACCGAAACTGGTGGTGGATCTGGCTCCAGCAAACCTTTATTATGGTTTGGAGTCGATCCACAGCAGGGCGTAACATTGTATGTGCCCAAAGGTGAAATGGGGCAGGGCGTACAGTCGATGATGGCGCAATTAGCCGCCGAAGAACTCGAACTTGAACCCACCCAATTGCGAATTGTGATCGCCAATTCGAGCCAGGGTTTCGACAATTTATACGGTACTTATGGCAGTAGTTCGACCACTAGTTTGTACAATCCGTTGCGTCAAGCAGCGGCAAACTTGCGCGAAATGTTGCGGATGGAAGCGGCAACACAATTCGGTGTACCTGAATCTGAAATCATGACTGCAAAAGGTGCTTGCTTTGTCAAAAACAAGCCCGATCGTCAACTCGAATACAGCAAAATTGTCGCAGCAAAAACAGGTGTATGGATCGAACCAACAGCGGTAAAATTAAAGTCTCGCCAGGATTTTACCAAGATTGGTAAGAATACTGCCAGAGTGGATGTACGTGACAAAATACTGGGCACATCTCAATATGGGATTCAAGCGCGAGTGCCCCAGATGCTGTTTGGAGCGGTGGCGCGTTCGCCCCAATTTGGCGCAACTCTAAAATCGGTTAATCCTGGCAACGTCGCCTCGATGCCTGGAGTAAAAAAAGTTGTAATCGATATTGCTAATAATTTTGCAGGGGTAGTTGCCGATACCCGCACTCGCGCCTGGAATGCTGTAGCAAAATTGCAGCTAGAGTATGTCAATGGCAGTAGTATTAGTCAGTCGGAACTCGATCGACTGGTAACTGCAAAAGCTGGCGAAGGAACGGTAGTGCGAACGCGAGGAGATGTAAATCAGGCTCTGAAAAATCCGGTAGTAGCAGCCTATCGGACACCCCTAGCCGCTCACGCCCATCTCGAACCGCTGACAGCACTGGTAGACATGGGACAGAAAAACATCGAAGCTTGGGTATCAACCCAGGATGTATCCCTCGAAGTGGCTGCCCTAGAGCAAGCTTTTGGGCAGAATCGTCCCATCGTCGTAAATGGAATGCAAATGGGCGGTAGTTTCGGACGCAAAGGTAATCAAACCGCAGTTGTTGAAGCAGCGCGGTTATCTGAAGCGGCAGGTGTCCCCGTTCAGGTGACATGGACTCGCAAAGAAGAAATGCAGAATAGTCTTTATCGTCAGCCTTCCCACGCTATTTTACGGGGCAATGTCGATCCCAACGGTCAAATTGTGGCACTCGAACACACGTTAGCGAGTGGAGACATCCTGACGGGAAGTATAGAACCCCCGATCATTGGTGCGATGGCAGCACTTTTTCAAGTCGATCTAGGCATTTTCAGCGGGCTATTTAGTCCCTATGAGATTGCCAATTATCGCGTTCATACCCGTCTAATCAATTTGCCTATTCCCACGGGTTTATGGCGAGGTATCGGGCTATTTCCTCACGTTTTTGCCCTGGAGAGTTTCACCGACGAACTCGCTCATCGTGCCAAACTCGATCCGATCGAGTTTCGACTGCTAAACTTACCCACTACCGAACAGGGCAAACGCCTCAAGGCTGTACTAGAGGAGGTAAAAACCAAAAGCCAATGGGCGCAAACACTGCCGACGGGTACAGCTCGTGGGGTAGCATGTAGCTTTTCGAGCAATACTGCTGTGGCAATGGTGGTGGAAGTCCAGCTTGGTGGCGGTAGCGGACGATCGAAATCGCCGCTAACGATGCAAAGTCCCAATCCTGTCGCAGATATTGGTTTACCCCAGCCGTACTCGATGCCAGCCCAGCCAATTCAAGTAACTCGCGTTGTAATTGCGATCGATCCAGGCTTGGTAGTCAATCCGAATGGGGCAGCCTTACAAGCTCGTGGCTCAGTGGTGATGGGATTATCTAGTACTCTCATCGAGCAAGTCCTGATTAACAATGGCGCAGTCACCCAACAGAATTTTGATGACTATCCAATCCTGCGGTTATCGCAAACTCCGCCCCAAATTGAGGTGCATTTTGTCGCCAGTGAACTCGATCCTCAAGGGATGGGCGAACCTGTAATCGGCCCAGTTGCTGCTGCTGTAGCTAATGCGGTGTTTGCGCTGACGGGTCAGAGATTGCGAGATTTACCGCTCCAGCTTAAGTTGTGATGAACAGTTTATCAGCGATTTTGAATGCCTATCGCCATTGCGGGAACGAGCAGATATTCCTCGCGACAGTAGTTCAGACGCAAGGATCTACCTACCGTAAAACTGGAGCCAGAATGTTAATTGCAGGTAGCGGTGAACTCGCAGGGATGATCAGTGGTGGCTGTCTCGAACAGGATATCTTGTGCCATGTCCAGCAACAAACTCCGCCCCGTCAGCCCTTTGTGATTACCTACGACACCACGACAGAGGAGGATATCTTGTGGGGATTTGGGTTGGGCTGTGAGGGCGTGGTGTCGGTTTTGGTTGAGCATTTAGCAGATTGTCCGCACAATCCACTCACCTTTATTGCCGCATGTTTCGATCGACAGCAATCAGGCGTTTTAGCAACAGTATTTCAGGTCGAAGATAGCTCTTCAGTACCAATTGGCGCGAAATTAATGCTGCATTCAGATGGTGAAATTGTCAGTAATATCGCAGATGTTGAGTTGTCCACACAAATCGCTGCCGATGCTCAAATTTCCTTGCAGCAACAAACTACAATTCATCGTCAATATTGCCAATCTTTGGGCAAGATATCTGTATCGATCGAACTAATTCAACCACCACCTCATTTAGTTATCTTTGGTGCAGGGCGGGATGTTTTACCCCTCGCTCAGTTTGCAAAAGCCTTGGGCTGGCAGCTTACCATCGTCGATTGTCGATCGCTAGAAACCAGCCGAGATCGCTTTCCAATGGTCGATCGGATTATCCTGGCACGTCGAGAGACGATCGATCTTCAAGTTAAAATTAGCTCACAGACAATTGCGGTGGTGATGACTCACAATTATCTCGATGATTTGGAAATTTTGCGGAGCCTATTAGCTACTCCCACCAGGTATATTGGCTTGCTCGGATCGCGTCAACGCACGGCTAAACTGCTGCAAGATTTAGCTGTTACTCCTGCACGATTCCAGCAGCTACACGCGCCAATTGGGCTAGATATTGGTGCGGAAACACCAGAAGAAATCGCGATCGCCATCATCGCTGAAATTCAGGCGGTGATTACCAATCGCCCTGCGGGTTTCCTCAGACAGCCGCAATCTTCAATTCATCTATCCCAAGTTTCATCCCAGCTAAATTATGCAGATCGATCGCTCACCTAGTCAAATTGCTGCTGTGATTCTCGCCGCAGGTGCCTCGACTCGGATGGGCACACCCAAGCAATTATTACAATGGCAAGGCAGAAGTTTGTTGCGATCGATTACTGAAACAGCGATCGCTGCTGATTGCGATCCAATTATCGTTGTAGTAGGTGCATCTAGCGATCTAATCGGGGCTGAAGTCAGCGATTTACCAGTGCAAATAGTCAATAATCCTCAATGGCAAACGGGGATGGGATCGTCAATCCGCATGGGTATCCAAACATTACTCGTTAATCGAAATACGAATGTGAAAGCTGCAATTTTATTGCTCTGCGATCAACCATTTGTTTCACCACAAATAATTTGGCAACTGCGATCAGTTTATGATGCTACTCATCAATCGATCGTTGCGTCGAGCTATCAAAATACAATCGGCGTTCCCGCATTATTCGATCGGCAACTATTTTCAGAATTGCTCAAATTGGATCGCGCTGAAGGTGCCAAAGTAGTAATTAAAAATCACCTAAATGCCACCGCAACTATTGATTTCCCACAAGGATCGATCGATCTCGATACGCCACAAGATTATCAGCAGATCTTGAGTAATTTCTGAGAATCGGGTTTGGATCCTAAGATCATTACGGCTCAATTCATGATAGTGAGTTAAAATAAGACCTCACTCGTTTACATCCAATCGCCTCAACCATGCAATTCATCGATCTCGCAGAAGTAGAACTAGAATCAGGCAGCGGCGGCGATGGGATTGTCACCTTTCGGCGTGAAAAATATGTGCCAGCCGGAGGTCCATCTGGTGGAAATGGCGGCAAAGGTGGTTCGATTTTCTTCACTGCTGTGGAAAATCTCCAGACTCTATTAGATTTTCGCTACAACCGTCGCTTTAAAGCTGCCAATGGTGGTAAGGGCGGATCGAAGAACTGTACAGGTGCAACGGGCGATGACTTAAATGTTGAAGTCCCCTGCGGTACGATGATTTTTGATACGGCAACCGACGAACTATTAGTCGATCTAGTCGAGCCAGGGCAGACTTTCCGCGTTGTCGCTGGTGGTAAAGGTGGTTTGGGCAATGCTCACTTTCTCAGTAATAGCAACCGTGCTCCTGAATACGCGCTGCCAGGACAACCGCCCCAACAAAAGCGGATTCGTCTAGAACTAAAACTACTCGCAGAAGTTGGAATTATCGGGCTACCAAATGCGGGTAAATCGACATTAATTTCGGCACTCTCTTCCGCTCGCCCCAAGGTTGCTGATTATCCGTTTACCACCCTAGTCCCCAATTTAGGCATGGTGAGAAAGCCTTCTGGCGATGGGACTTTATTCGCAGATATTCCTGGGCTGATTGAGGGTGCTTCTCAGGGTGCGGGATTGGGACATGATTTCCTGCGTCACATTGAGCGCACGCGAGTATTATTGCATTTAGTCGAGGCAACTAGTGACGATCCGATCGCGGCGTACAAGACGATTCAGCAAGAGTTAACTGCTTATAGTGATACTCTAGTTACCCGTCCGCAGATTCTCGCTCTGAGCAAGATTGATGCCGTTGATGAGGAGGAAGTTGCTGAAATTGCTAAAGCTCTATCTGCTGTAGCAAAACAGCCAGTATTTCTGATTTCGTCAGCAACTCGGACTGGACTAGATCCATTGCTCCAAAAAGTTTGGCAGCAACTAGATATCCTCGCCGCGCAACGATTGGCTGAAAAATTAGCTCTCGAACAAATAGCATCCCCAGTCAAAGCAATTCAAGAATTGCCAGTGCTGCAATAAAAAACAAAGTAGGGGCAGTCTCTTGTCGGTTTTTTTATTCGGAGGAAACCTCCGAATAAAACCGCCGCTTCATGAACTGCCCCTACTTTGGGTATAACTAATAACTTGAGAACGGACAGGGAGGGATTCGAACCCTCGATGAGGTCACCCCCATAACACATTAGCAGTGTGCCGCTTTCGGCCACTCAGCCACCTATCCAAGCTGTGGTTATTAGTCAACCTTTTTAAACATAGCATATAATTTAGATTCTAGCAACAGACTTATTACCGATCGTGACTAATACGCCTATCGCTCTCACCCAAGTCTCAGCACATCCCGACGATCGATTTGCGATCGGATTTGCACCACTATTACTAGATGAGGTCTACCAACTCGCCGACGCTCCAGGCAATGGGGCGGTAGTAATCATGAGCGGGACAGTACGCGATCGCACCGATGGACAAGCTGTAGACTATCTAGAGTACCAAGCCTATGAACCAATGGCGATGCGAGTATTTGCAGCCATTGGCTGGGAAATCCGCACTCAGTGGTCAGATACAAATCGGATCGTGATCCACCACCGCGTCGGTAAATTAAAGATCGGCGAAATTAGCGTCCTCGTCGCTGTCGGTTGTCCCCACCGGAGCGAGGCTTTTGCGGCTTGTCAGTACGCGATCGATACCCTCAAGCATGAAGCCCCAATTTGGAAAAAAGAGTGGTTTCACGGGGCAGATGGGCAGAGGTCGAGTACTTGGGTGAGTATTGGAGCGTGTGGATAGTTGATAGTTGAGAATTGAGAATTGAAAGTTGGTAGATAAATTTTATGCGTTGCTGATTTAAGGTAAGTACTTAGGCGAAATTAATTACATAATTTTCGCCAAATTCTTTAAGAATTTTTTCAACAGATGACACTAGTACTTCCCAGCTAGAGTAGGCATCTATTGGAAGCCATTCATACTTGACAAATCGCCATAGAATTTCA
>JANNDL010000189.1:0-15683 GCA_031387665.1 Chamaesiphon sp. OTE_75_metabat_95
TGAAATTCTATGGCGATTTGTCAAGTATGAATGGCTTCCAATAGATGCCTACTCTAGCTGGGAAGTACTAGTGTCATCTGTTGAAAAAATTCTTAAAGAATTTGGCGAAAATTATGTAATTAATTTCGCCTAAGTACTTAAGTTGAGATATTCAGATGGTCGTTGAGTCCGGCAAATGACCCGACATGCGCCTCATAAATAATCAGATCTTCAAATTTGGGGGTAGCAAATTCAGACCACTCTTGCTGCCAATCGACGACGATCCCTCTGGCGTTATCTTCCGCACTCTCGACTTGTCGCGCATAGGCATCAACACGAGTCAAGATGCCGCCTGGATTATGAGCATCGCCGCCTTTATTAACAATTGAGAATTGATAGGGTTGACCCGCCACCACACCCGCAACATCGATCGACCAATAGCTGGGATTACTCGGTTCTGGCACGAGTACGACTTGAGACATCTGTTCATCGTGCCAAATATCGACGGCAACTGAGATCGCGTTCGGTGCCCAAACTCGAAACGAACACACGTCACCAACAAAATTTGCACCCATCCCAGGATGAACGCTGGCGAGATGAGCGGATACAGATCGATCGACTGTCATCAAAGATATCCTCGCGATTTTGGATTTTATCTAACTGAGTAGCCAAGCACTTACAAAAACCAAAATAATCAGTCGAGCTTAAAACTATCCATGCTCACACTAGCTTTAAAATGTGAGGAAGTTGTGAGGTAAATACAGGATATTTTGCTGAGATTGTGTTGCTAATAACTATAAGGTATGCCCAGAAATAACCACAGAATTCTATCTAGACAAAACAAGCTAGTAACAACCAGAATATTTGCAAATATTCATACTATTTTGTACTTATTTATTAAGGTATTTTGATCTATATCTTTAGAGAGAGGTTTTTATTTGTCTAATCGATTCAACTGGAGGTAAGAACATTATTTTTTACTGTTAAAGTAGAATTCACCATGAGAAAATATCTTATTATTGCATTAGGTTTCCTGTGCTCTTCAATTGCCACTTTCGGCATGGGCAAACCAGCTAGTGCCCAATTTAGTCAAAGTTCGTTGGCGGAGCCACTCCGTTGGAGTATCGGGCCATCGGTTGAATTTGGTAACGGCCAAACTGTGTTTGGGATTGATTCTAAATTTGGGATTCGCGATAATTTATCCCTCCGTCCATTTGTCTATTTTCCTGATGGTGGTACTAATTTTGGGACGGCATTAACCTACGATTTTAATCTCAGAAATAGTGCCAACACCCTTCAAATTACCCCTTTTGTTGGTGGTTTGGTCAACATCAATACTGGCAATGGCGACAGTACGACTAGCTTTGGTTTAGTTGGTGGGGTCGATCTCGATCTTACCGATAGCCTCCGATTAAAAGGAGCTATAAACTTGCCATTGAGTGACAATCGCGATCGAAACACTACTGTGACGGTTGGGGCTGGTTTACGGTTTTAAAGTCTTTTGAGGTGATAGCAGTGAGTATTAGTCTGAATTTAAAGAAGGGCATCGATTCTCTGTCAGAGACGATCCACCAGCCAAAAATCAAAAAATGGCTGATTGGGTTATTAGTGGCAATCCCGCTTGCTGGGGGTCTGAGTTATATTGCCTACAACCAATTGGTGACAGCACCTCAGCAGCGGGCACAGCGCAAGATTCAGACGGCGGCAGTCACGCGGGGTAATCTGACAATATTAGTGTCCGCAAATGGCACCGTGCAACCCGAAAGTTCGGTCAATGTCAGTCCCAAAACCTCTGGTGTCTTAAAGCAGTTGCTGGTCAAAGAAGGTGATTTCGTCAAACCAGGTCAGATTGTTGCCTATATGGACAGTTCAAACATTCAAGGGCAATTGCTCCAGTCTAAGGGCAACCTGGCTGCTGCTAGAGCTAATTTGAATAAGGTGATCGCGGGAAATCGATCGCAAGATATCGCCCAAGCACAAGCTCAGGTAGATGAAGCTAACGCCAGTTTGCAAAAGCTAATCGCGGGAAATCGATCGCAAGATATCGCCGGAGCTATAGCCAACTTGAATAAAGTTCAAGTCACCCACCGACAAGCTCAAGAAGACTTGGATCGCAGCCAAAAATTACAAGCATCAGGCGCAATTTCTCAACAAGCTTTGAGTACCGCTCGATCGACCCACGATACTGCCCAAGCGCAAGTAGAGCAGGCACAGCAAACTTTGAACCTACTCAAAGCTGGATCGCGCCCTGAAGATATCGCTCAAGCCAGAAGCGTTCTCAACCAACGCCAACAGGCATTAAACCTCCTCAAAGCCGGATCGCGTCCCGAAGACATCGCCCAAGCCCGCGCCCAGGTAATGGCAGCCCAGGGCGCAGTCGCGATCGCCCAACGGAATATCGACGATACCGTAATTCGCGCCCCCTTTGCGGGGATTATCGCTCGTAAATATGCCGATCCTGGTGCATTTGTGACTCCTACAACAGCGGGTAGTGCGGTGACTTCAGCAACCTCATCGTCGATTTTGGCTCTAGCATCTACCAATGAAATTGTGGCGCAGGTAGCCGAAGCCAGTATTTCCCAGATTCGGGTTGGGCAGGTAGCGGTAATTAAGGTGGATGCCTATTCTGGCAAAACCTTTGCGGGTAAGGTGACGCAAGTGGCTACCCAGTCACTGGTGCAGCAAAATGTGACCAGTTTTGAAGTGAAGGTAGCGGTTGCTGACTCCCAGCGATTGCTGCATCAGGGGATGAATGTAGCGATCGATTTCCAGGCTGGAGAATTGAATCAGGTGCTAGTTGTGCCAACGGCTGCGATCGTCCAACAGAAGGCAGTTCAGGGTGTGTTTGTGGCGAAACCAGGCGGCGATCCGGTCTTTACGCCGATCGTGGTGGGAACGACTGTTAATGATAAGACTGAGGTTAAGTCTGGGTTAACTGGGAATGAACGAGTCTTACTCAGCTTTCCAGCCGGAACTCGCAAGGCTTCTTCAGGTTTCAATTAGTGTGCGAAAACATGAAAACAAGATACCCGCCCAGATCTCTCCTGCGCCCATCCCGCCGCCACAAACGCAAAATCTCACTGCTAGAAATATTCCTCATGGCAGTCGAAACCCTGTGGAGTAACAAAATCCGCAGTGGATTGACAATGCTCGGCGTAATTATCGGCATTTCCTCCGTAATTGCGATAACTTCGATCGGTCAAGGCGTGCAAAGAGCCACTGAGTTGAGAATCGAGGCATTGGGCACCAATATCCTCCAAGTGTCAGCAGCAGCCGCGAGAACGGGCGGGATCAGTCAGGGGGCTGGCTCTGCGAGTACCTTAACTTGGGAAGATGCGCGATCGATCGCCAAACAAGTCCCCGCCGCTACAGCGGTGTCTGCGTTCTTATACCGCCCGAATATTCAGGTGGTACGGGGCAATACCAACATTTCGACAACTGCCATCGGCACGGATTTAAACTTTCCAGACGTGAGAAATGTCCGACCGGAATTAGGGACATTTTTTCGCCAGCCGGATTTGGATACAGCCAAAGCAGTGGTGGTAATTGGTGCCAAAGTTCGAGACGATCTATTCGCTCCATCAGAAACGGCGATCGGTAGCGATATTCGGATTCGAGGTAAACGTTATCGCGTGGTGGGGGTGATGGAGCGGAAAGGGTCTGTGGGGCTGCAAGATATGAATGATATGGTGTATCTGCCCCTAACTAATATGTCCGCCGAGATTGTCGGTAATAATGCCCTGACAGGTGTGGCGATTAATGGATTTTGGGTGCAGTCGAGTAATGCCGACCAACTCGAAGCGGCAGAATTTCAGGTGACGAATGTACTCCGGCTGCGCCATGATATCCGTCCACCTAAAGAGGATGATTTTCGCGTCACCAATGAAGTGGATCTGATTAAGACTTTCACGGATATTATGGGTTCTCTGACGCTGATGGTCGGTGCGATCGCCGGAATTTCCCTCGTCGTCGGGGGGATTGGGATCGCGAATATTATGCTGGTGTCAGTGATGGAACGGACGCGGGAAATCGGCTTGCGGAAAGCTGTGGGTGCAACTAGCGGCGCAATTCTGAATCAATTTTTGATGGAATCGATCGTCATTTCGAGTATCGGTGGTGCGATCGGGATTGGATTAGGTGTCGCTCTCGCTTTCACTGTTGCGACGATCTTCAAATTTCCGTTTGTGGTGTCGCTATTGTCGGTAGTGGTCGGTTTTGTCCTTTCGCTGATTGTGGGTGTGTTAGCGGGCGGTATTCCTGCTCGTAATGCGGCAAAACTAGACCCGATCCTGGCACTACATGGGGATTGAATAACTATGGCAAGCATGATTTCGCTTAAAGATATTTCTAAAACATATCACTTGGAATCCCTCGATGTTCCGGTACTCAAGGGCGTTAATTTGTTGATCGAGGAGGGCGAATATGTGGCGATTATGGGCGCATCAGGTTCGGGGAAATCGACCCTAATGAATATTATCGGTTGCCTCGACAGACCTAGCAGCGGACAGTATTTTTTAGCAGGGACAGATCTCACTACCCTCGATGATGATGAACTTGCTGATATTCGCAATCAGTACATCGGGTTTGTATTTCAACAGTTCAACCTATTACCAAAGCTTACATCCCTCTCGAATGTGATGTTACCGATGATTTATGCCGATGTCGATAAGTCGCAACGAATCGAACAAGCTACAGCAGCATTAGTCCAAGTTGGTTTGAGCGACAGGCTTCAGAATAGCCCTAATCAGCTCTCAGGCGGACAACAGCAACGGGTGGCGATCGCCCGTGCGTTAGTAAATCATCCCGCCTTAGTCCTCGCCGATGAACCGACTGGGGCACTAGATTCCACTACTTCTAAGGAGATTATGGATTTGCTGACAGAGCTAAATCAACAAGGTACGACGATCGCGATCGTTACTCATGATGCCAATGTTGCCGCTAGAACAAAACGGATAATTCGGATGGTGGATGGAGTAATTGTTGAATCGAACTAACTTTGAATGTTACCCACTGTTATATTACCTGGCTATTTTGAAAGTGCCGATCTCTATCTGCCACTTCAACAGGCTTTAACCAAAATAGGTACGCCGACAACGACAGTACCACTACGAATCCGAGATTGGCTACCAACACTCGGCGGTCGATCGATGGTGCCGATTTTGCGACAACTCGATCGAACTGTCAATGCAGCTTTACTAGACAATAGTAGCCAGCAAATTAATCTGATCGGACATTCAGCCGGAGGGTGGATTAGTCGAATTTACCTGGGAGAAATACCTTATACAATTTATGGTGATGTCACGGCTAGCGCGGTAGGTTTGTGGAATGCTAGGGCTAAAATTGCTACTTTGATTACATTAGGTACGCCGCAGATTAGTTGTGAAAAATTGACAAAGAAAAATCTCGATTTTGTTAACGATCATTATCCAGGCGCATTTTATCCAGAGGTAAGATATATTTGTGTTGCTGGCAAATCAATTTATGGTAAAAAACGGTTCGGTCATTGCTTGGCTTACAGTAGTTATCAAATGATTTGTGGAGCAGGAAATATTTGGGGTGATGGGATTACTCCCGTCTCTGCCGCACATTTAGCTGGTGCAACAAATATTACGATCGAGGGGGTTAAGCATTCGCCAAATACTGCGGGAATTTGGTACGGTTCACCAGCAGCTCGATCTCAATGGGTGGGTTGTTTGAGTTGAATTTAATAGATACAGATAGAAAAAGAGATCGATAAGAACTAAATCTTAACATTGCATTGAAGAGATCTTCCTAGGTAATTTTGGCTTAAACATATCTCTTCCTATTGACTCGACCGATCGCCCTAAAAATCACTCATTTGATAGATGCTAGCATCTATTACTAGTTATTACAATACAGGTGAATAAACAAATTTATACTTGTATGAAACTTAAAAAACTCATTGTTGTTTTACCGCTAATCTTGGCTAGTCTACTAGCTAACGAAGTTAATGCTCAGGTTAAGCAAAATCGATTGCGAAATACACTGACAGGTGCAGATACTTGTTTAGATATTATCGAAGATGGTAAAAATAATCGATTGACGATGACTAAGTGTGCCAATGTCGCAGGACAACGCTGGAGCATGACAGCTAGTGAAAAAAATCCTCAAGCTTATCAATTGCAGACTACATTTACAGGCATGGATAAGTGCTTGAATATTATTAATGACGGTGCAAATGATAAATTGACAATGGCTAAATGTGGCAACTTGCCTGGACAACTCTGGAGTATTACACCAAGCAAGACGATTTCTAGTCCCTCTGGCTATTATTTTTTAACAAATAATCTTACAGGTGCAAATAATTGTTTGAATGTACTCAATGATGGTAGAAATAACCGACTGACAATGGCTAAATGCAACAACGTTTCTGGACAGAGTTGGAGAATCACCCAGACTCCTTAATTAGTTGATAGTTGATTATAGTTGCTCGGAGTATAATTTTCCTCACAGATTCCTCATTTTGTTTCGATATCATTAGAGGTAATCGATTCTGTTACTATTTACAGGAATAAAATCTATGAAATGGCAACAATTAATTCTGACTTTTATAATCACTATTTGCTTAATATTTGCTGGAAATGCGCTAGCGCAGACTGATATTAATATCAACAATACTAATCTCGTTCGTTTTGGTGGCAGTGTGAGTGTTCCAGAGAACCAAACTGTCGAAAATGCTAGTGCTTTTGGTGGGAATGTGACGATCTTACCTAATGCTAGAGTTTTGGATACGGCGATCGCTTTTGGCGGCAATGTCATCCTCAAAGCCGGAGCGCGGATAGATGGTGATGCTTACTCTTTTGGCGGCAAAATCATTCAGGAACCAGGGGCGATAATTGGCGGCGAAAAGGCTACGTTTAGCGACAGACATGGGATGATGTACGGCTCCTATGGCAGACAAAGCTTCTTCTCTCAATATTTCTTCAGTGCAATGTTTAGAATCTGTGCTGCTGTCGTCGCCGCTATTCTTGGACTGATTGTCTTACAAACCAGTCCAACCTTTTTGGCAGAATTGGCGGGAAAATTGCGTCAACAACCCGGATTGACGGCTCTATGGGGAATTGGAGGAATTTTTGCCATCCTCTTTGGCACTGTGTTTTTGGCGATTACGTTGATTGGAATTCCGTTGATTCCACTATTGAGTTTGAGTGCGGTTGTCACTTCTTTAGTTGGTTCGCTCGGCGTGGCTCTATTTGTCGGTCAACGTATTGATAAAAATGGCGATCGGTCAGCAACATGGCAATTCTTAATTGGTTTGGCAATTTTGACAGTTCTGGCATTAATTCCGGTTTTGGGAGGCTTAGTAGTTTTCCTGATTAATCTGTTCGGTTTGGGTGTGATCTTACTCTGGAAATTTGGTGGCGCACAACCTCAAATGGCTGCTTAGGATACGCTAAATCCCCGTACTAACTATTACCCGAAGACTCAACTACTAATTAGGGAAATAGAATGAAAAGATTCTTGATTAATAAATCTACTGTTAAACAGTATCTATTATTTACAACAGTAGTCGCTTTGAGTATTTGGGTGGGAAGTAATCCGATTTCTCTCCAGCATGAAAAATCATCAGTTCCAGTTACAACTTCCACGACTATTCCCAATAATTCATCCCAACAAATTCAACCGCAAGTTTATTGGTTGCGATCTAATCAAAACAAATTAAGCCTAGTTGCCAAATCTTTACCACCAAACAAATCTGTTACCACACCCCAGCAAGTATTAACGATCGCCGTCCAAAATTTGCTATCAGCCAAACCCCGCGACGATTTGAGCAGTACGATTCCTAAAGGTACCAAACTGCTGAGTTTGCACGTTCGATCTGATGGGGTACATGTTGATTTATCACCAGAATTTAGGTCTGGTGGTGGCAGCACCTCGATGATTTATCGAGTCGCACAGGTGATTTATACATCTACTAGCCTCGATCCGAATCAAAAGGTTTTTATCTCTGTTGGAGGACAATTGATCGATCAGAACCATCCATTAGGCGGTGAGGGATTAATATTGCAGCAACCGACTACTCGCACTCAGTTTGCTGCTGATTTTCTCTAGATTTTCATCTGATTTGTAAACATAACCAATGATAGGAATTAATAATATGAACGCACCAAATGATAACTTTCAAGAAAACATCGAAACACTCCAAACCGAATTAGTAACTGGAGAGCATGAAGCTAAAAAAGCAGAAAAGATCGGGGTAGAAGAATTTACTATCAACGGTGATGCCCTCGGTGCCAAAATTAAGGAACTCGTTCATCAAGGTAATATTCGGCGGATTATTCTCAAAAATGAAGAGGGGCATATATTAATTGAAATCCCCTTAACCGTCGGTGTTGTTGGCGGTGTCATCAGTGCGGCTTTCTTCCCGATTATGGCTGCTGTGGGATCGATCGGGGCGATGGTTGCTCATCTAACAATTGTGGTGGAAAAACGAGAATAGATGAAACTATCTCAAACACTTTCCCAATTATTGGTTGAATATGCCGATCGACCCCTTCCACTCCACGCTTTACTAAAACAAGCAGGAAATAATGGGTTTGGCACGATCGCAGGGATGTTAACAATTCCGATGTTGATTCCTATTCCCATCCCCTTAGCGGGATTTTCGGCATTGATGGGTAGTGGGATTATTTTGGTGGGTTGTCAACTAGCTTTAGGTTACGATCGACCATCATTACCTCAGCGAATCGATCGATTAGAATTATCACCTGCTGCGTCACAAAAGTTACTCAAGAATATCGATCGCTTACTCCAACCAATCGAACGGATCGCTAGACATCGATTGTCTCGATTTAGTAATAGTTGCTGGGGATATCGAATTATTGGAATTTGTTTGGCTTGGAACGCGCTATTAATGTCACTGCCGTTACCGATTCCATTTACCAATCTTTTACCTGCTTATACGATTTTATTTTTAGCGATCGGTTTATTAGAATCTGATGGATTATTTATCCTATTCGGCTATGCTATGACTACAGCTACAACTATTTTCTTCGTCAGTATCGTTGGCACTATTTGGCAGCTAATCAAGCATTGGTTGCCGACCTTCACAATTGGGATTATTTAGACATAAATTTATACTGCAAATATTTTAAATCTAATTATGTCCTCATCCTTATCAACTCGTCCTAAAACAACAAGCAATCTGCCAGTAGTTGCAGATGTGAAGGCTGCTTGGCATACATTGACTATTGCTCAGACGTTAGTACAGCTAGAAACAGACGAGAACAAAGGTTTAACCGATCGACAGGTAATCGATCGACAACAAGAATTCGGCGCAAATGAATTATTAGCCGCAACTAGTCGTCAATGGTGGCAGATTTTACTCGAACAATTTACCAATATTATGTTGGTAATGTTAATGGTTGTGGCGGTGGTTTCTGGTATCTTTGACTTCATGGAAATCCAGGCTGGAAAGACAACTGGATTGCCGTTCAAAGATACAATTGCAATTCTATCGATCGTCATTCTGAATGGACTTTTAGGTTATTTCCAAGAAAGCCGTGCCGAACAAGCATTAGCCGCACTCAAACGGATGGCTGCACCTAAAGTCAGGGTATTGCGCGACAGTAGAATTAGCGAAATTGATGGTAGGGAATTAGTACCTGGAGATATAATTCATCTCGAAGCTGGCAACCAATTAGCCGCAGATGCTCGATTAATTGAATCAGTACAACTCCAAATTCGAGAATCCGCCCTCACAGGCGAAGCCACGGCTAGTAGTAAAACCGCAGCGACAGAATTAGCCGCTGATACACCTTTGGGCGATCGAGTAAACTTAGTTTACCAAGGCACTGAAATCACCACAGGGCGAAGTGTTGCCGTTGTCACCGCCACCGGGATGAATACCGAACTCGGTAAAATTGCCGCCCTCTTGCAAGGTGTAAAAAGTCAACCAACTTCACTCCAACGACGACTGACTTACTTGGGAAATGTCTTAGTTGGTGGCGCATTGGTAATCGTCGCCCTGACAATTATCGGCGGCATGTTGCCCGATTTGCTCCGAGGCTCCTTCAATCTCGATACCTTCAAAGGATTAGTAAAAACATCCCTAAGTGTAGCCGTAGCAGTCGTTCCCGAAGGACTGCCCGCAGTCATTACCATCACCCTAGCAATGGGCACCCAGCGGATGGTAAAACGCCAAGCCCTGATCCGCAAACTCCCAGCAGTAGAAACCCTCGGCGGGGTGACGGTGATTTGTTCTGACAAAACAGGTACCCTCACCCAAAATAAAATGGTGGTGCAACAGGTGGCTACCTTAACGGCTGAATATCAGATTGGGGGAGAGGGCTACATTCCTAATGGTGAGTTTCAACTCAAGGGTAAATCCATCGCGCCACTCGCAGATCCCGCTTTAAAAGGTTTACTCTGGGGCTGCGCTCTCTGCAATGATGCGGTGTTGCAATATGCCGATAATCAGTGGCAAATTTTAGGAGATCCGACAGAGGGAGCCTTATTAGTACTCGCTCACAAAGCCGGAATTGAAGCCACCGCCGAGAGTTATCCGCGCGTTCAAGAATATCCATTCGACAGCGACAGGCAACGGATGAGTATCATCTGCGAACAGTCCCCATACTACCTATTATTCGCCAAAGGATCGCCAGAATCAATCCTCGATCGATCCACTCATACTCTCGTCGCAGATCGGTATGTCGAATTAACTGAGATCGATCGACAAACCATCCGCACCCAAAACGCCCGTCTAGCCAGTCAAGGGCTGAGAGTCTTAGGTTTCGCCTATCGCTATTTCTCCCACCTGCCTGACGCAGATGAAGCCGAATCAGAACTAATTTGGGTCGGTTTAGTCGGGATGCTCGATGCCCCACGTCCCGAAGTTCGCGCTGCTGTTGATACCTGCAAAGCCGCTGGAATTCGGACGATGATGATTACAGGCGATCATCCTCTAACTGCGATGGCGATTGGTAGCGATTTGGGCATTGCTCCCGCTGATAGCCAAGTTATCAGCGGCAATGAAATCGCTCAGATGGATGATGCAACTCTGGGGCAAACAATCGATCGAATCAATGTCTATGCTCGTGTCGCCCCCGAACACAAATTACGCATCGTCAAAGCCTTACAACAACAGGGCGAATTAGTCGCCATGACAGGGGATGGCGTGAATGATGCCCCCGCCTTGAAACAAGCCGATATCGGCGTAGCAATGGGAATTACAGGCACTGATGTCAGTAAAGAAGCTAGCGATATGGTGCTATTAGATGATAATTTTAATTCGATCGTTGCCGCCGTCGAAGAAGGGCGGATTGTCTACACCAATATTCGCAGGTTTATCAAATACATTCTCGGCAGCAATATCGGTGAAATCCTCACCATCGCCGCCGCTCCGCTGATGGGTTTGGGTGGTGTACCGCTTTCCCCCTTACAAATCCTCTGGATGAATCTAGTCACCGATGGGATTCCCGCTCTGGCTCTGGCATTGGAACCAGGGGAGCCAGATGTGATGCAAAGACCACCATTTCAGCCTAGTGAAAGTATATTTGCTAGGGGTTTGGGTGGATATATTATCAGGATTGGATTAGTGTTTGGGATTGTGACGATCGGGTTGATGAAATGGGCTTTCGATCGCACCCATGCTGTCGGTTATCCTGGCGATCCCGATACCTGGAAAACGATCGTCTTTACCACGCTCTGTATCGCTCAAATGGGTCATGCTTTAGCTGTGCGCTCTGTTAATAAACTGGCTATCGAAATTAATCCATTTAGCAATCCACTATTATTGTGGGCGATTCTAGGGACGATCCTATTGCAGTTGGCGGTAGTTTATATTGCGCCATTGCGATCGTTTTTCGGGACTCATCCCTTGAGCTTATTTGAACTGGGAGTCTGTTTTGGTTGTAGCTTATTAATCTTTATTTGGATTGAAGGGGAAAAGCTATTTGTGCGGTGGTTTCGATCTCAAAGTTGACAGTATCGATGCTACTCGCAATTTATCAGAGCTTCAATATCTGCCGCTACAATCTGCTCCAGATTGCGCGTGATTTTCTCGATGTCCCAATTCCACCAACTAACTTTAAGCAGTGCTTGGATCGTCTCATCATCAAAACGCTGGCGGATGCACTTGGCTGGATTACCGCCGACAATTGTATAGGGCAAAACATCCTTCACGACGACTGACTTTGCGGCAACAATCGCTCCGTCTCCCACCTGCACCCCTGGCATCATCACGGCTTCATAGCCAATCCACACATCGTTACCAATGACAGTATCGCCTTTATATGGCAGTTCTCCAGCTTGAGGAGCTACTTTTTCCCAGCCATTGCCAAAGATTTGAAACGGATAAGTCGAAAACCCATTCAACTTGTGATTTGCCCCATTCATGATGAACTTTATGTCTCTTGCTAAGGCACAAAACTTGCCAATGATTAATTTATCACCGATAAACGGATAATGGTATAGAACATTACGTTCAAAAGCTGCTGAATCTTCTGGATCGTCGTAGTAAGTGTAATCTCCAATTATAATATTGGGATTAGACACAGTGTTTTGAATGAAGCAGATTTGCGGAAATCCCTTCATTGGATGCTTATCTTTTGGATCTGCTCCGTACAAAATCATTCGCTCCTAGCTTTCAAAATCCCGAACTGTTGTCTACCTGTCATTAGCTTGAGATCTCTTTGACTCGATCCTTTCATTTTAGATTGAAGGGTTGTTGACCTTTGGTCTACTGTAGGTAATCGTCGGGGTCAATTCAGACTATCGATCGTGAATATTGCGAACAGATCGTGGCAATCTGCCACTCTTCCTGAGTATGAATTGCCAGGATTCTTACTTGAGATTGAGAAGTAGCTAAATCGCGATCAACTGTCATTGGTAAGCTATTCAAAGCTGAATCTATTTCCACGCCGAGAAAAGCTAATTTAGCCGCAACAGCAGCGCGAATACCTGCATGATTTTCGCCCACACCTCCCGTAAAAATCAGCGCATCCAAACCACCTAAATTAGGTAATAAAGATGCAATTCTAGATGTGAGTCGATCGATATAAATATCCAGAGCTAACTTGGCTCTAGCATTACCGGAAGCAATAGCCTTGTCAATCTCCCGCAGATCGTTAGACACCCCAGATACACCCAATAATCCCGACTCAAAATTCAATATATGGTCTAGTTCCGCAACTGTATATTCCTGCTCCCTTAATAGATGGAGAATGATACCTGGATCGATCGATCCACACCGCGTACCCATCATCAAACCATCCAACGGAGTAAACCCCATTGTCGTCTCAATACACCGTCCAAATTTAATCGCCGCTAACGAGCAACCATTGCCTAAATGACAACTAATCAACCGTAACTCATTCAGATCTCGTCCTAATAATTTCGCTGCTCGTTGGGTACAATATTGATGACTAATGCCATGAAACCCATACTTTCTAATCCCCCGCTCTAACCACTGATAAGGAATGGGATAAACATAACCGACTTCTGGTAAATCACCATAAAAAGCTGTATCGAATACTGCGAGTTGAGGAATGCTAGGAGCTAAAGATTCAATGATGTTAATCCCCATTAAATTGACTGGGTTGTGTAGGGGTGCGAATATTGACAGTCGATCGATCTCCGCTTTCACTTCAGCATTAATTAACATCGGCTGACGATATTTCTCGCCACCATGTACCACCCGATGCCCAACTAGATCTATTTCTTTGATTTCATTAATAACATGAGTTTTCCCACTCCATAGCGAATTTAGTAGATCTTGAATTATTTCCTGTCTATCTACACCCGATCTTTTCTCTTGAGCCTCAATCTTATCACTATTTTTTACTGAGACGATGGATAGATCAGAAGACTTCCACTCAATTTTTCCTACCCATAATGGCAAAACTGGATCTAACGGTAAATCCTCTTCAGTTAGGCAATATAAACTAGCTTTAAAACTACTCGATCCAGCATTTAGCACTAAAATATTCATTCAAGATTAGATTTATAAGTAAAGCTTGCTCTCGATCTGGATTGAATTGTTGGCGTTTAATTACATAATCATAGATGCTCTCGATTTCAATCTATCTTTTGATAGATATATTCATCTCTCTAAAGGCGGTAGTAAGCAGATGAGATGATTAGTATTGTAGAGGAGTTAAATTAGGAGATAATTGTGGTAACTAGTATCTCGAATTTCAATCTGACTTCAGCATCTACAACTGCACTCACCTCCACAGAATTACATCAAATCCACGGCTTTTGGCGGGCTTGTAACTACCTTGCCGCAGGGATGATTTACCTCCAAGATAATCCCCTCCTACGGGAACCCCTGCAACCCGAACATATCAAAAATCGCCTATTGGGGCACTGGGGCACTAGTCCTGGATTGAGCTTTATCTATACCCACATCAACCGCGTCATTAATAAATTTGACCTCAACGCCATCTATCTGGCTGGGCCTGGACATGGTGCGCCTGGGGTGCTCGCTCCGGTATATTTAGAAGGCAGCTACTCAGCAATTTACACCGATAAAACCGAAGATCTCGATGGGATGCGGGCATTTTTTCGGCAGTTTTCCTTTCCTGGTGGAATTGGTAGCCACTGTACTCCCGAAACCCCTGGTTCGATTCATGAAGGCGGCGAACTTGGCTATAGTATTTCGCACGCTTATGGTGCGGTATTCGACAATCCTGACTTAATTAGCGTGGTTGTCGTTGGTGATGGTGAAGCCGAAACTGGGCCACTAGCAACCGCTTGGCATTCCAATAAGTTTCTCGATCCGCGTCGGGACGGGGTAGTATTACCGATTCTGCATCTGAATGGTTACAAGATAAATAATCCGAGTGTCTTGGCTCGGATTAGCCATCAGGAATTAGAGAGCTTATTGCAGGGTTATGGCTATACGCCGTACTTTGTCGAGGGTGATGACCCCGATATTATGCACCAACTGATGGCGGCGACACTCGATCGAGCCATCCAAGATATCCACGATCTCCAATCCTGCGCTCGGCATGATGGCGATACTACTCGTCCACTATATCCGGCGATCGTCCTGCGGAGTCCCAAGGGCTGGACGTGTCCGAAAGAAGTCGATGGACATATGTTAGAGGGTTCCTGGCGATCGCATCAAGTCCCATTCAAAGGTGTCAAAGAGCGTCCCGAACATCTTCAATTATTGTCTGATTGGCTCCACAGTTATCGCCCAGAGGAGCTATTCGACGAGGATGGTAAGCTGCGATCGGAATTTCGCGCTGTCGCTCCTCAAGGGACTAAACGGATGGGTAGCAGTCCTCATGCCAATGGTGGTTTACTGCGCAAGGTGTTGCAGCTCCCCGATTTTCGGCAGTATGGGGTAGATCTGCCTGCACCAGGGCAAATTGAGGTATCGAATACCTATCCTTTGGGCGTATTCATGCGCGATATTATTCGGACTAATCCTGATAATTTTCGGCTATTTGGGCCGGATGAGACGGCTTCCAATCAGCTTCAGGCGGTGTATGAAGCGACCAAAAAAGTCTGGTGGGGTGAGTACCTGCCAGAAGACGCTGACGGGGCTGAATTGGCTCTCGATGGTCGGGTGATGGAAATATTGAGCGAACATACCTTGGAGGGCTGGCTGGAGGGCTATCTGTTGACGGGCAGACATGGTTTACTCTCGACTTATGAAGCATTTGTCCACGTCATTGATTCGATGTTCAATCAACACGCAAAATGGTTGGAAATTTCGCGAAAATTAGCATGGC
>JANNDL010000232.1:0-5235 GCA_031387665.1 Chamaesiphon sp. OTE_75_metabat_95
ATGGTGGCTGAGAAAATGGATCATCATCCCGAACTATTTAATGTTTACAACCGCGTGGTGATCGATCTGACTACCCATGATGCAGATGGCATCAGTGCATTAGATATTGAACTCGCCCAAAAGATTGACGCTTTGTAGTCAGGATGAGAATCAAAAAACTATTTTTCACAATGAGATAAACCTAATAACTTATCGATCGAATTCATTAGGTTTAAATTCAAGCTTCAACGTAAACCAAGCATTGCAAGGAGTCAATTGACATGAGTAATCTATCTAAAGCATATCTATTGGGTGGTGGGATCGGTTCTTTGGCAGCCGCAGCTTTTATGATTCGCGACGGCGCATTCTCTGGTGAAAATATCTTTATTCTCGAAGCCAAGCCCATTATGGGTGGGAGCTTAGATGGAGCGGGGAACCCAACCGATGGTTATTCGCTGCGCGGGGGACGGATGTTAACGACTGATAATTATGAATGTACTTGGGATCTGTTCAAGTCAATTCCCTCGCTGACTCTGCCAGGGAAAACGGTATTTGATGAAACCATCGAATTCAATGAGCGACATAAGTCGCATTCAATGGCGCGATTGGTGGACAGTCGGCGGGCGAAAGTCCCCGTCAGCTCGATGGGCTTTTCGATGCCAAATCGTAAGGAATTGCTAGAACTCAGTTTGGCTAGTGAAGCTGAGTTAGGTAATAGTTGCATCACTGATTGGCTGTCTCCAGAATTTTTTGAGACGGAATTTTGGTATATGTGGGCGACTACTTTCGCCTTCCAACCGTGGCATAGTGCTGTTGAATTCAAGCGTTATTTACATCGCTTTATGATGGAATTTTCGCGGATTGAAACTCTCGCGGGGGTGAAGCGCACTGTCTACAATCAGTATGATTCCTTTGTGCGCCCGTTGCAGAGTTGGCTGGCGGAGCAAAACGTTCATTTTTATGTCGATTGTAAGGTAACAGATCTAGAGCGACACATCGCCACAGACAAGTTAGTAGTGACAGGTATTCATTATCAGCAAGCGGGCGAAAGTAAAATCATTGCCGTTGAAAATGGCGATCTAGTTTTTCTCCAAAATGGCTCGATGACTGACGCTTCGAGTCTGGGTTCGATGACAAGTGCGCCCCCAAAGCTAACCAAACAAGATTGTAATAGTTGGCAGCTATGGGAAAAGCTGGCAGCGGAAAACTCAGGTTTTGGGAATCCGGCGGCGTTCAATAGCAGTATTGCTGAATCTTGCTGGGAGTCTTTTACCGTCACGCTCAAAAACCCCGAATTCTTTGACAAGATGTGCAAATTTAGCGGTAATGAGGCGGGAACTGGCGGACTAGTCACCTTTAAAGACTCGAATTGGTTGATGTCAATTGTCCTCGCTTATCAGCCTCATTTTATCAATCAACCTGCTGACGTTCAGGTGTTTTGGGGATATTCATTGTTTCCAGATCGAGTGGGCAATTTCGTCCCCAAACCGATGGATGAGTGCAATGGTGCTGAAATCATCCAAGAACTCTGCGGTCATCTCCGCTTCGATTTAGATACTGTCACATCGGCAAACTGTATCCCGTGCCGGATGCCATACATCACCAGTATGTTTATGCCGCGTTTGCATACCGACAGACCTGTCCCAATTCCCCACAATTCCCGCAACCTCGCTTTCATCAGTCAGTTTGTCGAGATTCCTGAAGATGTCGTTTTTACAGTCGAGTATTCAATTCGGGTGGCGCAGATGGCGGTTTATCAATTCCTAAATATCGATAAACAGGTTCCACCAATCTCACCTAATGACAGATCGTTAAAAGTGGAGTTTGAGGCATTAATCAAGGCGTTTAAGTAATGCTATTCTGCGCGATCATCAAAATTATTTGAAAGGAGTCTTTTATGAATCACATCACGACAACCGACTTATTAGAACATCTTAAATGGCGATATGCTACCAAACAATTCGATCCAACTAAAACAATTGTGCCAGAAATAAGGAATCGAACCTGTCAATTACGATCAAATATTGGGACTGGCAGCAAAAGGCTTAACTACAGTCGTGGCTTGTGCGGCTGGCTATCGCTCTGAAGCCGATAAGTATGCTCGACTGGAAAAAGTCAGATTTCTCAAGTCAGAAGTCGTAGAAATTCTGTAGCGTCGAACTCGAACAAGTACTCAGCTAATCAGCTCTCGACAGCTCACAGATTAAAAATTCACCAACCACAGACAATAACATGGCAACCTCAGATCGCACAATTCTCGTGACTGGCGCAACTGGACATCAAGGTGCCGCATTTCGATAGCAAGTTTCAAATCGAAGAATATGTCCGCGCTAGTGGTTTACCATACACGATTTTGCGTCCGGTGTTCTTCTTTTTCAACTATACAGGGATGCGTTCGATTGTTGAAACCGGAATGCTGTCCCAACCACTGAGTCCCGATACCAAGTTGCAACAACTATCTGAAGAAGATTATGGCGAAATGGTCGCAGATGTATTCGATCGGTTTACCGATTTTGCCAATCGCGAGATTCGGCAGAGCCGACGCTTCGCGAACGAAGTCGCCAGCGGGGAGGGTTTATGATGATATCCCCGTGGCGTACACCGAGTTGGCAAATTGTCCCGACTGGCTATCATTAACAGTCATTATTAACGACGAGCAGTTTCGGTTAGATCGCGGTGAAATCCTTGCCGACGATCGACGACTGGACTTGCGACATGGGGTTTTGAGTCGTTGGCGAAGCCTCTCTGAGAGAGAATCGATCCGCTGGCGCAGTCCAAGTGGAAATACTGTGGATTTAAAGTTTGAAAGGTTTGCAAGTCTCGCAGACGAACAGGTATTAGCACTGCGGTGTGAGATTACGCCGATTACCTCCGGTAGGCTAGCCAACGACTTTGATGGCAACATCGAGGTTCGATCGAGCATCAACCGCTATCCCGAAAATCAAGGCTTCGATCATTGGGAGCATCTGGACAGAGGCAAGACAGAGCAAGGAGTGTGGCTCCAAGTTCGCACCCGCAGTACCCAGATCGAACTGGGCATGGCGGCGAAAATGACGGCGATTACTGCCGAGACTAAATCTCAGGTCATCAACACACCCGACTGTCCCACCTTGACGATCACTTTTGTCGCCACAGTAGGGCAGAGCGTGACCGTAGAGAAGCTAGTAACAGTATTTACCTCTCGCGAAACCAAATCGCCAGTTCAGGCGGCTCAGACCAAATTAGCCCAACTGCCATCATATAACATTCTCCTTACGGCCCATGGTGTGTGGCAATACTGGCAAGCAACGGGGGATGATGGGTGGATGCGCGATCGCGGAGTCGAAATTATCCTCGACACTGCTCTATTTTGGCTGAGTCGGGTGAAGTGGCACGAAAAGCAGCAACGCTACGAACTGTGTGGGGTAATTGGTGCCGATGAATATCACGAGGATGTGCGGAATAATGCTTACACCAATCGGCTGGTGCAGTGGCATCTAGAAAAGGCTGTGCAAGTTTATGAGTGGCTACAACAAACGTTTCCAGCGCGGGCAACTGAACTCAGCCAACAGCTATCACTCACGCCAGTACAGATATTAGCTTTTCATTCGACGATCTCGCAGATGTACATTCCTTATAATCCTCAGTTGACGGATACTGCCGAATATCACTACCTGACTTGGCAACGATTGGCTGATGAAGAAAAACTACCCTTTGACAGACAGGCAAATGAAGCTCTGCGGGGTGTATCTCGCCGTGAATCGCTAATGCACATCGTTGGAAATAAACATTATTCGGAAGTCGCACTCCAGGCGATGATGGCGAGTAAAAATCGTTATTATGTGGAATCGATCGACACCATTACCCCCCAGGATCTGTTTCCAGGAGCCGTTGAGCTATTAACAGAACTCAGACAAGTAGGCATCAAAATCGCGATAGCGAAGCGCTGCCTTGAGCAGGTCGGTTCTGCAAGTAAAAATGCCCGCACAGTCATCGAGAAATTGGGGATTGGTAATCTCGTGGATGCTATCGCTGATGGTGATAGTGTTGATGCGCCTAAGCCAGCCCCAGACGTGTTTCTATCCGCTGCTAAACAGTTAGGACTCGATCCCTCCCACTGTGTAGTAGTTGAAGATGCCACCGTGGGCATTCAAGCGGCGATCGCGGCTGGAATGCGATCGATTCTCGTTTCTAGAGGCTTCGCCAACGGCATCGGCCCCACTACTCGCGTTGGAGCCGCTGACATCGTGTTGCCAAACTTGATTGGCGTTCATGCGATCGATCTTCAAACTCAACTAAAACTAGTTCCATCAAAACCGATCGAACCGACGGTTCAGGTAGGGGCAATGTCTTGAACGTAGGAATTAGACTTTCCAGATATTCTTTTAACCAACCAAAATTATTTAGGAAAATCCATATGAATCAAGCGGAGTTTACTGATGAAATCACCCTCGCAGCACGAGCCGAAAAATTAGGAGAAGTGGCACTATTGATGGGGTTAGTTCCGAGCTTTGTCGTGAGGCACTTTCCCGATAGTTGGGAATTTTGGCGTTGCTGAATTAATGTATGAAACCTTAGGTAGGGGTAATTCATGAATTACCCCTACCTGAGGTTTCAGGGATCAAAAAGATAGTTCATCATACTTGGATTCAGCAACGCCCCAAAATCAACTTTTAAAAGGAGCAATTCATGCCCATTACTAAAATTCTTGCCTTTGCTGGAAGTACCCGCAAAGATTCCTTTAACAAAAAACTGGTGAAAATTGCCGTTGAAGGAGCCAAAGCCGCAGGTGCAGAAGTTACCTATCTAGATTTCCGCGATCTCCCGCTACCACTCTATGACGGAGATTTGGAGGAATCCGAGGGCTTGCCAGACAATGCCCGCAAATTCAAAGCCATGATGAAAGCGCACCAAGGACTCCTAATTGCCTGTCCAGAATACAACAGTTCAATTACGCCGTTGCTGAAAAATGCGATTGATTGGGCATCCCGTCCCGATCTAGACGAATCCCCCTTGGCATGTTTCAAAGATAAGGTTGCCATCTTGATGAGTGCTTCTCCTGGCGGGTTGGGAGGCTCACGGGGATTGGTTCATGTGCGTTCTATTCTTAGTAATATCGGTGTGCTGGTACTACCGGATCAAAAAGCAATTGGGAATGCTCTTCAAGCATTCGATGAGAATGGCAATTTAAAGGATCGATCGCAACAAGAGTCAATCGAGCAGCTAGGTAATAAACTCACAACTATAACTGCCAAATTGAATGCTTAACTCATCAAT
>JANNDL010000242.1:0-8294 GCA_031387665.1 Chamaesiphon sp. OTE_75_metabat_95
TCCGGCACCTTGTAGGGGCAGGTTCATGCTAGTAAGTCTGGATTTGCAACGATAAGTATCAACAAAACCTGCCCAACCCCACTAGAAACAATCGATTATTGTTAGAAAATCGGTAAAATATCTTAAATTTGGAATTGCTGGAATCAGTTGAAGCTGAACAATTATGGCAATTCCCCCCAAAGCTAACCCTCGATACCAGGCGAAGAACCCCAGAAACATACTAAAAATACTCACATACAGAAAAGCTAGAATCGCATTTACTGGTACCGCTGCAAAATTAGCTGGTAAATGTTGTAAAATGATCGGCAACAACACAGGTAAGTAGGTAGATGCAATCATTTATAAAATAGATTATGCCCGAAACCTAGCTGATGGGCAGTGCCCACTCTATGTGATATCTTATATTTAATTAGGCCCATCTACTTATCACAAATTAATCGGTAGGTTGGGTTTCCTTCGTCAACCCAACCTAAAAATCTACAAATCTAATTCCTAAAGCCCCAATTCCCGATATCTTGCCTGTAAATCGCGGATGGTGAATATTGTCTCGAATTGCAACCCTTGAGCAGCATAATATTCAGCACCGCCTTGTTCTCGATCGACCAATGTTAGCACTCGATCGACTACATAACCTGCTGCTCTGAGTCTTTCGACGGCTTTCATGGCTGATTGTCCAGTGGTGACGACATCTTCTAGGACAACTACCTTTGCACCAGAGTTAAGGGTGGCACCTTCGATGTAAGCTTGGGTACCATGCCCTTTAGCTTCTTTGCGAATAATTAAAGCCGGAATAGACTTACCTTCATACACAGATACCACACTTACGCCAGCAACAATCGGATCTGCGCCGAGAGTTAGTCCAGCAACTGCATCGGTATCTGATGGTAGCATTGAGAGGAAAATGCGGGACGTGGCTACAGCTCCTTCGGGATGGAGCGTGACTTGCTTACCATTGATATAGTAGGTACTTTTCTGACCAGAAGATAGGGTAAAGTCCCCTTCTTTGTAAGCCAACTGACAGAGCAAATCTAGCAGATGTGAGCGCAAAGTAGTTAGATCGATCGTTGAATAGGGAATATTGGTAAGAGGTGACTGCATAATTTAGGTGTTAGGAGTTCAGTTCGGCTCTGCTCAGTGAGCGGATCCGAAGTGGGGATTAGGCTTTGAAAGTTTGCCTAGTATTGGTTTCGAGTCTACTTGATTCACTGCCAGGATAAATTCATCAATAGAATTAACTTTAGATCTTAATCCGGCAATAACCATTATCTCCATTTAATGTTCCTGATTTGCTCATCAACCAGTTGAATAAGTAAGTAAGTGATATAGAGGTTAAACCATGATCAATTTCAAGACTATCGGTTGTGTAGCTCTAGCTGCTGTCGCGGCTAGCTGTTTTGCACCCAACGTACAGGCAGAAACAGTTTCTGAAGCAATGGGTAAGGCAATCTTCAATCAATCTGGCGATCTTTATCGGAATGCTGGGATCGATCGTCAAACAACGCTATTATTCGGCTTGAGCTATCCTGATAAAGAGTATCTCGGTGATGCTCAATCGATCGGTAGAATTTATGACGATGCCCTCCGTCAACGTGGGAGTGAGCCTATTCGTACTGCTGACTTACCAAATCCGTTTAGTGAATCTCTGTTGACTAGCCCAGTTAGCAATTAGAAGTGTGGGGAGCGCGGGAGATGGGGAGCACGGGAGCGTGGGAGCAAGACTTAGGATGCTTCTTTCTTCCCATCCCCCTATCCCCTCGCACTCAAATTCATCCTCGCTCTGACAATTTTGATCTCCTCATAGCTATAGTCATCACCCAGATGTACTTTAATTGGCGTGAGGCGTTCAGCTCCGACGGTGGCGATGGCTTGCTCGATGATCGTTACCTTTTCGGGTGCTACGATGCGATCGATCTTTACTTCGTAGCCGCATTCCATTAGTTTCAATAGATGATCGAAGATCGTGTTTTCCCGCATCGATCTTTTTTCAGCGATTTCGGCGAGGCTCATGCCGCGCTGGTAGAATTCTAGGGTTTCTAGGTGAGTGCCAGATACATCACTCTTTCTGGCGCGGGGAGCTGGCATGGGTGGAGTCGGATCGGATTCTGTCAAGATAGACAAGCCAGATTCGGCTCTGAAGGCTCTAATTTCACCTGTGAACATTTCGCCATACTGAGCGAGTTTTCGTGCCCCTACGCCGGATATTTGGGCAAATTGGGCGAGGGTTTGGGGTTGTTGTTGTGCCATGAGCCTGAGGCTGGAGTCAGCAAAGATCACATAGGGCGGTACTTTATTCGCATCGGCATATTGCTTCCGCAGCTTTTGGAGTCGATTGTACAGGGACTGAATTTCCTCGGTGTTGGTGCTAACATCCTGAGCTTCAATAGCGGCGGCGGCTGGAGTGATGGCAATTTCGACTTTGCGTTTGTTCGTGAGAATTTCCCAGCTCAACGCATTGAGTGTCAAAACGGAATAACCATCGGTGGTTTCATCCACTAAGCCTTGATGGAGTAGGGATCTACCCAGGGTTCGCCATTCATTTTGAGTCCGATCTTTGCCGATTCCGTAGGTGGACATGGTATCGTGCCCATTCTTAAGGACTTTATCATTTTTCGATCCGCGCAATACATCGATCGTGTGAGCGAGTCCAAAGTTTCGTCCCTGCTTGCTAAATCTAGCTACGCAGGATAGTAGCTTCTGAGATTCGATCGTCCAGTCAGAAATCGGTCTAGGATATTTACAGTTATCACAGTTGTCGCAGTTGCCAGGAAAGCTTTCGCCAAAGTAGCCGAGCTGAATGATCCGCCGACATTCGGTGGCTTCGGCATAATTAATCACGCGGCGTAATTGTTGTTTAGCAATTAGCTGTTCTTCTTCAAGGGCGAGTCCAGTTTCTCGATCGACTTTTTGGGCAATTAGATACTCGATTGTCTTGATATCACCTAATCCAAAATAGAGGGTGCAATGTGATGGTTCTCCATCCCGTCCAGCCCGTCCTGATTCTTGATAATATCCTTCGATGTTTCGGGGGAGATCGTAGTGAATCACAAACCGAACATCGGGTTTATTAATGCCCATTCCGAAGGCAACAGTGGCGATCATAATTTGGACATCATCACGGATAAAACTATTCTGATTATTAGTTCGGGTTTGACTATCCAATCCCGCATGATAGGGTAAAGCTTTGATGCCATCGTGAGTTAGCTTTGCAGTCAGTTCATCTACTTTCTTCCGACTCAAACAGTAGATAATCCCTGAACCTGTAGACTGTTTAACTTGGGCTAATAATTCCTTGTATGGAGTGGTACTTTTGCGCCGGACTTCATAATATAAATTTGGTCGATTGAAGCTGGCAACATGAACATCTGGATCTTGAAGATCCAATTGCTTAATGATATCCTGACGCACGCGATCGGTTGCAGTAGCTGTTAATCCCAGCCAGGGTACCTTGGGGAAATAGTGGCGCAGTTGTGACAATTTGCGATAATCTGGTCGAAAATCGTGACCCCATTCTGAGACACAATGAGCCTCATCGATCGCAAATCCCGCAATCCCCACTTCTTGATGCAAATCTACCAGAAAGTTGCTAATAAATTCCTGATTCAATCGTTCAGGCGCGAGGTATAAAAGTTTGATTTCACCATTGTAAATAGCCGCTGCTCTTTCTCTGCGTTCTTCCGTGGTAATACTGCTATTTAAAAAAGTAGCTGAAATTCCATTATCGGCTAGTTGTTGCACTTGATCTTGCATCAAGGCAATCAATGGCGATACGACGATCGTTACGCCCTGTTTTAGTAATGCTGGTAACTGGAAACAAAGTGACTTACCACCACCCGTAGGCATGATCACTAATAAGTCACGATTTGCTAAAGCTGTCGTAATAATTTCCCGCTGTCCCGATCGAAACTCATCATACCCAAAGTAATGCTTTAATGCTTGTTCGAGGGTGGTGAATTGAGTCGCGGCAAGCATGGGAAGTGGTTTAGTGGTTTAGTGGTTTAGTGGTTTAGCGGTTTAGTTGTTTAGTGGTTTAGCGGTTTAGTTGTTTAGTTGTTAGTAAATAGCACCTGAAAATAGCTATGTGAGAGATTGTACAGTAAACCTTTAGCGTTAGATCGATAGATCCTTCAATTTCTTGTGAGTCCGGTAATCAGCTACAAACAGCTATTACCTCTGGTAATGGCTAGAAATTGCCCAAAACCTGACTAGTGAACATTATCCATTCTAATGCTAAACCACTAACAACTAGACAACTAAACCACTAAGATGCTAAACCACTAAACCACTAAACCTCTATTAAAAATTCATCCGCCTCAATCCCCGTTTGCTTAAGGATTTGGCGGAGTGTGCCTTCAGGCATATCACCATTGTGATTGGGGATGGTAGTATACTTACCATTACCCTCATTGAACCAGATTTCATGACTGCCGGATGCTTGTCTATCGAGTGCAAATCCATAAACTCGCAGCACTTTGGCGACTTCACGATATCTAAATCCTGATAGCCTACCCATGCCAGCTATTTAGTTAATACAAGAGGACAATCAAATTCGTCTGCTAACATGGGGAAGCTTTCAACAATCTGATTTCGTTCTGCCATTGCTGCCAATATTTGCTTGGCAACGTCACGAGCAATGTCTAGGGTTTCGGAAAGAGTTGGTGCTTGAGCAATTAATCCAGGGAGAGCATCAGAAGTGGCTAGGTAGTAGCCTTCGGGCAATTTCTCAATATGTACGTTGATTAGTTTTTCCACTGAATTAAAATCGTGCAATTTTAAAGTTTCGGTAAAAGTTGTAATGAAAGTCAAGTATGGCTACCCGCTCTAAACAGTCGTAATCCAATTATGACATATCCATCGCGGTAGTAAAGGCTACTAAATCTCAGGGCTGAGTCAATTTCAGTAACTTGGCGCACATACTATTGTACTAAGTATCTGACCTTGATTTGGCTTTGGATTTTACGACGGTGGTATTCATCAGTTTTGATAGTTCGCCAAGTAAGTTTTCTTGCTCTTGACTGAGGCTCTGTAACCTGTCGATGATCCGCTCAATCCGCTCTGACTGCGGCTGTGAAATCAATTTTGATTCTAGCTGTTCGCCACTAGAACTAGTGTGCCCAAATCCACGCTGGATCGATCTCCACATTAGCCGCAAAACTGGCTGGATTAGCTTAAACGGGGTTGTGAGTAGAAATAGCCAGATTTGCTCGATCCCCCGTCCCACAGCCTTGAGCAGCCCCCATAGGGAGAAGATTGCGAGTAGTAGTAATCCCAGACTAGGTAACGGGTGTGAAACGATCCAACCCAGATATCCATGTGCTGTTAGCCATTGGGTAAAATAGCTGGTAATGGCATGTTCGATCGATATATCCATGTAAATTAATTAATAATTGATAATTAATAATTAATAATTGGGCTATTAAAGATAGGGTTTAGACCCATTATTTTTGTTAACGTAGGGTGTGTTACGGCGGTAGCCTAACGCACCAAGATTGTGATACATGCAAGATCTACTGGTGGGGTTGGGCGGGTTCAAATTAGATGGTTAGCGTTGTTTTGATTGATGGTATAAACAAAGCCATGTACAGATCCTGGTAATTCACCATCCACAAATTAGCCATTGGTATTGGCACCAATCTGTTCGCTGTCGAGATTAAATAATACCTGAATGGTCTGAAGAGCCTTGCGGCGGGTATCAATATCTTCTTGAGCGCGGAGCTGCAATAAGGGATCGTGGAGAATTTTATTAATGATACCTTTTGTGAGGGCTTCGATCGCTTCTTGATGCCGTTCGCCAAATTCAGTTCCGAGTCTGGATAGGGCTTTTTCCAGTTCTTGGGTGCGAATACTTTCCATTTTATCGCGCAGGCAGTTCATGGTGGGCACTGTTTCGAGTAATTGCCACCAGGTATCAAAGTTGCCAACTTCCTCATCGAGGATGCCTTCGGCTTCTTGCGCCATTTGTTGGCGGCGTTCTTGATTTTGGGCGACGACGGCTTTGAGATCGTCTACGTTGAAGGCTTTGATGTTGGCGAGGGTATTGACATCGCTATCGACGTTGCGGGGAACGGAGATGTCAAAAATCATTAGGGAGTGATGTGGATCTAGGACTGCTTCCAGTTTTGCAGCATTTAGTAATGGCTCTGTGGCGGAGGTGCTGGTAAAGACAATTGTAGAAGTAGAAATCGCCGTCATCATCTCCGTCATCGGGTGCAGTTGCAAGTCGATTTGGGTGAACATCGCTTTGAGTTCGTCGGCGCGTTTTGTCGATCGATTCAAAATGGTAATATCGGTAGAGCCTTTGGAGATCAGATGTTGGACTAGTAATCTGGACATCTTACCCGCGCCCAAAATTGCCACCCGATGATTGGCAAAATTACCAACTTTCATGTGAGCTAGTTCTACTGCTGCGGAACTAATCGATACGGCTCCAGTACCGATACTGGTTTCGGTGCGGACTCGTTTTCCGGCGGTGAGAGCCTGACGGAATAACCGATTGAGAATTGGTCCCATGCCTTGATACTGCTGCCCAATTTTTTGGGTTTGCTTCACCTGGGCGAGGATTTGTCCTTCCCCCAGTACAAGACTATCGAGTCCTCCAGCTACACGCATCAAGTGCATCACAGCATCTTTGTGGAGGAGGATAAATAAGTGCTGGCGGAGATCTTTGAGCGGGATCTTGCTAAATTCTGCCAGAAATTGAATTGCATCTTGGACACCTCGATCGGCTGTCGGTGAGACAATATAAATCTCTAGGCGATTGCAGGTGCTGAGAATAGTTGCTTCTTGGATGTGGGGATAATTGCAGAGGGTATGAATCGCTGCTTCCATCTGCGTATCGGGAACGCTGAGTTTTTCGCGGATGTCTACAGGTGCGGTTTTGTGACTCAAACCGATAACAGCAATATTCATGTCTACTCCGCGTTCCAAAAAATGAGGATTTTTAAAGTTTTGTTGGTTAAGTTACAGATAGTTGACCGGAGAGGATGCACTATGTGTGAGTGCGATCGGTGTTATCTCTGACAATAAGCACAGCTTCTTTATTTTATATATGTCGCTTATCTTCTGGCAATATTCGCGGCTTGTAAATGGTTTGTTATGGTTCTTTACTGGGGGAGTTGCGGAGATTTACCCACCCCGCCCTACGGGCACCCCTCCGAGGAGGGGATTTTCTGGACGAAAGCCTAGCATCCTAGTGAAGATTCACAGTTTGAGGTTCGCCGACCATGTGAATGGTGTCAACGAAACGGGCGGTTTTGGACTGACTAGAGATAACTAGGGTGTGAGTCCGTGCGCCACCTTTGAAGAAGCGAACGCCGTCCATGATGTTGCCGGAGGTGATGCCAGTACCTGCAAACAGGACGTTTTCGCCACAAGCGAGTTCTTCAGCGGTGTAGACTTTATCAGGATCTGTGATGCCCATCGATTTTAGACGTTCGATGTTGGCTTCTTTGCTTTCACCGATCAAGCCAGTTTTGACAACGGCTGGATCGTAGATGAGCTGTCCTTGGAAGTGAGCACCCAAGCAACGGAGAGCTGCGGCGGAGATCACACCTTCAGGAGCTGCACCGATACCCATCAGCGCGTGGATGTTGGTACCTGCAAAGCCACAGTTGATGGCTGCGCCAACGTCACCGTCGCTAATCAGGGCTACACGAGCACCAGCAGCGCGAATTTCAGCAATCAGCTCGTTGTGGCGTTCGCGTTTCATCACGACGACGACTAGCTCATCGATCGGCAGATCGAGACACTGAGACAAGATTTTGAGGTTTTCAGTTGCAGATTTGTTGATATCTACTTTGCCTTTTGCCGCAGGAGGTGCAGCAAGTTTCTTCATGTAGAAGTCAGGTGCAGCAAACAATCCACCTTTTTCGGAGATCGCCAATACAGCCATCGAACCAGGTTGTCCGTAGGCGCAAAGATTGGTGCCTTCACAAGGATCGACAGCGATGTCGATTTCTAGGAGTTCATCAATAGTACAAACATCAGCGGCGTTAGGCTGAGAACAAATCCCGACTTCTTCACCGATAAATAACATTGGAGCGTCGTCCCGCTCACCTTCACCGATCACGATCCGTCCGCGCATGTGGATTTTGTTCATCCGTTCGCGCATGGCTTCAACTGCAACACGATCGGCTTCATTTTTGTCGCCTTTACCCATCAAGCGTGCAGACGCGATCGCTGCTTGCTCAACTACTTCTATAATTTCTAAACCTAAAGTATTTTCCACTGCTAACGCGCTCCCAAGAAGCTGTATTTATAGGGATTTCAGTCTACAAGTCTACCAGAGCGAGGGGACA
>JANNDL010000046.1:0-11873 GCA_031387665.1 Chamaesiphon sp. OTE_75_metabat_95
GTAAGTCCTCGGTGATATAGGTTTGCCCAAATCCACCCACACCCAATACCTGGAGTACGCGATAGTGTCCTGCTAATAACTGACCAATCATGAAATCATCCTATCTCCTCAGCTATCTCAACTTTACCGCTTCTGCCCAATTATTGACGAAATCTACGGCTGTTTAGTGTCGGATTCCAAATGCTGCCACGATCGAGTATGGATATTCGTGTTTTGGAAACAACGTAAATCGATCGACAGCTTGTTATTTGGTACAATCGTGGATATGAGTGTAATTCTAAAGCTTTAAGATGACACTAACTCTCAGTATTCCACCAGAAATAGAACAACATCTCGATCGCAAAGCTAGAGAACAAGGTCTTTCGACTGAGGCTTATGCGCTAAAATTGCTATCAGAGAGTATTTCAGTGCAAGAGAAGTCAACTAAATTGGTTAACTTGCTTCAGTCATGGATCGATGAAGATGATGTACAAGAGCAACAAGAAACGGGTGATTATCTAATTCAGGCTTTGGATGAAGATCGATTATCCGATCGCAAGCTATTTCCTAGTGAATTAAAGGGTATAACTTGGTGATTCAAGTCGTTTTGCTAGATTCAGGGCCAATTGGTTTAATTACGAACCCCAATCAATCTCCGGCAAGCATTGCTTGTACTAACTGGATTCAAACCATCTCTGCCGCAGGTATTCGAGTTATTATCCCAGAAATAACTGACTATGAAGTTCGGCGGGAATTGTTGCGATCGAACAAAGTCAGAGGAATTAAGCGGTTAGACGAATTAATCGAATTAGTAGAATATTTACCACTCTCAACTGCGGCGATGAGACAAGCAGCAATATTGTGGGCGCAGGCGCGTCAACAAGGACAACCTACGGCAGGCGACAAAACTATTGATGGTGATATGATTTTAGCAGCGCAAGCTATGACGTTAAATGTTGCTGATGTTGTGATTGCGACAACTAATGTCGGTCATTTATCTAGATTCGTTCGAGCAGATCTGTGGCAAAATATCACTCCGAATCAATAATCGATCGATGAGTAGTTAAACTGATGCGTTACGCGACCATTATTGAAAAAATGCCGAATAACTATTCGGCTTATGTGCCAGATTTACCTGGTTGTATAGCGACAGGTTCAACCATTGAAGAAGCATCAGTCGAAATTCAAGCTGCGATTTCATTTCATCTCGAAGGTTTGCACTTAGAAGGTTTACCAACGCCAGAGCCGACGACTATTTGCGAATATATTGAAGCTGCATAAATGTTCGATCGATATTAACTAAGATAATCATCTGTTTGTTGTATGTACGATCGCGACGACATCGATATTTTATATAGTTTGCAACATCATGGCTGGAGTACCTGTATTCTTTTCGTTGGAGATAAGATACACTCGATCGATAGTATTAGTCATGCTTTTGGAGATCCAATGGGAGATTTAGTATCAGCTACCATTTCTCTAATTAAAGGTGCTTCAGAAGTTGGGTTCATTTGGTGGCATGAACCAGGTGGAACTCAGTGGAAGATAGTCCGCGATCGAGATCGACAGCATCAGATTAAAATCGTAGTGACAGAATTCTCAACCTCTTATGGGGAGTTAATTAAAGATGAAGCAACAGTAGTAGAGTTTGAAATTAAAGTCAGCCATTTTTCAACTCTGGTTTACTACCAAATGAAAAAAATCTCAGTTTTGCTTAAGGAAAAAAGTTTTGATAAAAATCGTTCTGGTGAATTCCCATATGCAGAATTCCACAAATTTGAATCATTGTTTCTTCTCTAATAACGCTGCGGAAATAGCTGCTGATGTAAGGCGGGGATGAGCAGCTAAAATTTGTTCGGTGGTTTCACCTGCGGCTAATTTTTTGAGAATTAACTCAACAGTAATGCGCGTACCAGCAACAACGGTCTTGCCCATCATTACTCGTGGATCGGAAACAATCGACACCAGATTTTCCATAAACTAATTTTTGTCAAATAATTGCCTACACTTATTCTATTGCTAACTCACTCCTGAATGCATGACATCCGCTTTTTCCCGTTTTCCCGATCGATTACAGTCAGCCATTACTTCCCGCTTAGGTTGGACATCTTTGCGCCCAGTCCAAGAACTGGCGGGACATGCAATCCTCGATGGCTACAATACGATCGTCCTCGCACCGACGGCTGGAGGGAAGACAGAGGCGAGTATGTTTCCGCTGTTGGCGCAGATGGTGGAAAGTGAACCGAAGGGGGTAGGGATGCTCTACATCGCTCCGATTAAGGCGTTGTTGAATAATCAGGCAGAGCGATTGGGAATGTATACTGAGATGCTTGGTTTGAGTCGGTTTTTGTGGCATGGGGATATTAAAGCCGCTGAGAAGAAAGCCTTTCGGAAGCAGCCAGCGACGCTGTTGATGACGACTCCTGAATCCTTGGAAGTGATGCTAATGTCGGGGAGTGTGGCGCATCATGAGATATTTGCAGATTTACGGGCGGTGGTAATCGACGAGGTTCACGCCCTGGCTGGGAGCGATCGCGGAGCGCAGCTCATGTCGGTGCTAGAGCGGTTAATTCGGGTGAGTGCTCACGATGTGCAACGGGTGGGTTTGAGTGCCACTGTGGGCAATCCTGACACGATTCTGGACTGGTTGCAGGGGACTTCTCAGCGTCCGCGCTGTAAGATCGATCCGCCGAAGGAGCAGCATAAGAAAGAGATTCGGATCTTGATGCAGGATTCTAAGCTGGATATCGCTAATAGATCGAGTATGTTGGCGCAGGGCAAAAAGAGTCTATTATTTTGTCAGAGTCGTGCTCTGGCTGAGGAAATCTCTGGCGCGATGCAAAATCGGGGGATTGATGTGTTTATCCATCATAGTTCGGTGGCTTTGGAGGAACGCACCCTAGCTGAGGAGCGGTTTGCCAACGGGCATAATAATTGCATCGTCTGTACTTCGACGTTGGAATTGGGGATTGATGTCGGCGATTTGGATGCGGTACTTCAGGCGAATGCACCTGATACAGTTTCGGCTTTTTTACAACGATTGGGGCGGACAGGGCGACGAGGCAGCGGTGCGAATACGACGTTTTTAATTGATAATTCGGCAGCGTTATTGCAAGCGATCGCGGTCATAGAATTAGCCAGACGAAATTGGGTAGAATCGATCGTGGTATCCGATCGCAATTGGGCGGTATTAGTTCAACAATTACTGGCGATGACGCTGCAAGCAACTTCGATTTCGCCAGGGGATGTGTGGGCACAATTGGGCACGATTCCCGATTTCAAAGGGATTAAACGAGCAGAGTTTGATCGATTAATTAAGCATATGATTAAAACGAATTACCTCTACCTAACTGAAGGCTTACTCGCGATCGGAACTGAAGCCGAAAAAGCCTTCGGGCGGAAGAATTTTATGGCTCTATATGCCGTATTTAGTTCACCCCAGCAGTATGAAGTTTATACCGTAGATGACCAACCGATCGGCTCATTAGAACAAAAATTTATCGATACCCTCACCCCCGAAATTAGTTGCTTCTTATTAGGCGGTAGATCCTGGATTGCTCAATCGATCGATCGAGATAATCGTAAAGTAATAGTCGCTCCCACACCCCACGGTAAGAAACCAACCTGGGGCGGATTTATCCCCCAATTTCTCGGCTGGGAAATCTGTCAGGAAATTGCAGCTTTATTAAAAGCTAAAACCGATCTAGTCTATTTAGACAAGGATGCTAAATTAGCATTAAATACTGCCCGCAGTGAACGTCGTCAAGAAGTGATCGATCGAATAATTTGGGAAGAAGATAAGCAGGTACAATGGTGGACATTTGCAGGCGGGAGAATCAATCGCACGTTGAAATATGGGTTGGAATGTCTCTGGGGTTGGGAAGTCAGAGCGGATAATTTTCAAATCACTGTCACAGGCGAACATTTAACAGCAGCAATATTTGAGGCTGCGATTGCAGAGGTAGTTAAACCAGAGTTTTGGAAGTCAAAAGAAACCCAAAAATATCTATTAGAGAAGCTACCGAATTATCGGTTTAGTAAGTTTCAGCAAGTTTTGCCCGATCGATATGCGTTGGAGATGGTGCAGGGATATTTATTGGATATTGATGGGATTAGTAAGTTAAGTTGATAATATCTTACAGTTTAGATCGACTATTTTAGGTGTCGATCGATGAATTGGAAATCTCAGCTACTTCTTTGATTTTATCCCAATCGATCGCAGCTACCCAAATTTTCTCTTCATCAGAATAGGATACTAGTGCATCTGCTTGCAATTCTTTACTATAAATTAGCGCATCCGCAATTATCAATTATCAATTAATTTAATCACCTCAAACATCCGCCCATTTTCGTAGCAAATTCGCATGACTTTTCGAGAGGAGATCGAATTCTGGCGTTTTACCATATTTCTCAAACATGATTTGTCGCGCCGTATCGAGATCGAATAAGATTTCTCGATCGCCCATATCCCTTACCAAGCTCTGTACCCAAGTTACAGCAGCCAACCTAACCCCACTCGTAACGGGTTCCACTCGATGCAAGGTGGAGGATGGATAAATAATCATGCAGCTTGCTGGCAACTTGAACACCTCTTCGCCGTGGGTACTTTCGATTACCAATTCGCCACCAATATAGCTATCGGGATCGCTCAGAAATAAAGTTAGAGAGATATCCGATCGCATTAAACTAGCACCACGATCCATCAAGGAATTATCCACATGGGTGCCGTAGGACATACCAGGTTCGTAGCGGCTAAATAGTGGCGATCTGATTACTTTTGGGCGGGCGGCGATTTGGAATAGCGGGTGACGATCGATCGCTGCATTGACAAGTTTTTGTAACTCCGGCAACAACCCCGATCCATCATCTTGCACCTGGGTATTGTGTTTGACTAGCCGCGCGTGCCAGCCAGCAGTCAATTTGCCATCCACAAATTTAGCGTTGCGTAATTTAGCCACAACACTAGCTAGTTCATCAGCATTCAGCACATCAGCAATGCACATCAACATAGTTACTCCCTTCCCAGTGACAAATTAGACACCTGGAATAGGGGTGAATGGTGGATAGTAAATGGTGAATGGTGAATCACAAATGTCTATTTCTTGAGTGGGAAGGGAGTAGACTTAGATAATACTAAGGGTAGGGATAATCGATTGATTATTCCTACCCTCAATTTTAGAGCCTCGTGCGAGCGCAATAGTTAGAATCTAGCTAACATCTATTTTTTCGTAATTGTCTCCCAGGCTTCAGGTGGCATGTTATAAACGATCGTAAACTTACCCTTGCCGTCAGGCTTGAGCACGTAGGCTACACCTTGAGGCTTTGGATAGTATCCTGAAGCAGAATCAAAGACATCATCATGACCCACTAGCACAGTATTCATACCTGGAGCTGGCACTGCTGTCAACAAGGGCATCACGGCTGTTTTCATTTCAAGTCTTTGAGCAGCATTATACTCTTCAGACTTGACGAAATTCAGAGCTGAATTTCGTTTGTATCTGCCAAACGCCAGATTAGCTGTTTTCCAGGAGCGACAGTAATCACTAGAGATCACATTCCCCACCGGAATCTTCGCGGCTCTGATGCCAACGCCAATACTTTTTGCCTGGGCAATACCTTTGGCGTTAAGGGCACGCTGAGTAGCACAATTATTTAGATCCAGTTTGGGATCGGCTTGATCGGCATAATCTTTCTCAGTCTGAGCGTGACGGAGGTAGATAATATGCCCACCCTTGCGGAGAGCTGTCAATAAAGCCGCCTTGGTCATTGTGTTGGTAAAGGATTTACCGTATGCTGCTGCGCCTGCTGCTGGTGCGCCTTCACCACCTTCACCGCCCTCTCCGCCTTCTCCACCTGCGGCAGGTTTTTGCGAAAGTATCGTTGGTGCTGACAGGTTGACAGTTTCAGCTCTGGCTGGCTGGGTTAGCACTGCGGCTGTTGAAACTACGCCAGCTAGTAGATAGGAACCCACGCCTACCCACATTTTCACTTTACCTTGACTCATAGTTATTTGACTTTGATGTTATTTGTAAATCTAGACTTAATGAGAATCTATATCAGATAAATATTAGCACAAAATTAATAGAAATCTTTCTCAAAATGGTCGAATTTTGGAGATCGGCTGGGCTGGAGCTGTGGTAACCGGATCTTTACAAGCCAGATCGAGCTAAAAATTCTGGCTCAATGTTATCATTTTTGATGGATCAGCGCGATTTCAAACCGATCGATCTAGTGCCAATATTTGCGTCTGAAGCCGCTGTAGAAGAGGCAATCTCTGGGCGTACTAATATAGATAGTTATACTGCCGATCGACTGGCTGAATTATTTTATGTCGATGCCAGTTTATTTTAAAGCTGTTAATGTAGGTAGCTTTAATTCATGGTGTCGATCGAGTCCCCAATTTGATAGTTGAAAATTGGATGATCGAGGCGTAGTCGCGATCATTCCAACAAGACTTGAGCTAAAATAGGAATACATCTTTAATTGCCCTTTCTGTGGCTGATTCAAGGTGATCCACAGTCGATCGATTACCTCCTGTAGGCTATTGCTCTTGGCGTTAGCCTGCCGTAGGCACAGGCAAACGCTCCGCTACCACCAACGCAAGATGATAATTGAAGCGTGAGAATTTTATCAAAAAGAACGTTACGGGAATTTTGGGAAAGCTCTCCTAAATATACTGATGCTGAAGATCCACTCAAGTCTTGGTATCGAGAGGCTAAACAGGCTAGTTGGCTAAATCCTGCGGACATTAAAGAACAATATCGCAATGCGAGTATCCTGAAAAATAATCGAACCGTATTCAATATTGCAGGTAATAAAATCGATTGGTTGTTGAGATTAACTACGCTTTACAGATTATTTTTATCCGATTTGTTGGGACTCATCAAGATTACGATACTGTAGATGTGGAGACAATATGAATACTGCTTTAATTAGACCGATTAAAACTGAAACTGATTATCAAGATGCACTGGAACGAGCGGGAGCTTTGATGCTATCTCAGCCGAATACACCAGAAGCTGATGAATTAGAGGTACTAGCAACTCTAATTGAGTTATATGAAGATAAATATTTCCCGATTGGCTTACCAGATCCGATCGCCGCAATTGAGTTTCGACTAGAACAGTCAGATCGATCGAATGCCGATCTAATTCCAATTATTGGTAGTGAATATTTAGTATCAGAAGTAATGTCCAAACGTCAAACTTTAACGCTAGAAATGATTCGAGCACTTCACCGTCAGTTGGATATTCCGGCAGATATCTTACTCCAATAATCTCGACCTTAGCGAATCAGTAATCATTAGCATCTTTCGCGTAGCGTGTCACAGCCAATTGATCCCAAAACCATCGCATCAGAAATCGAGCGAACCCAAGCTAATCGGTCGATCGTTCCAACAGGATATAAAGATGCTCCTCAACAGAGATTGATTACCTACGGTACGCTACGCGAACGAGCCTCAAACACTGAACCTGTCGGGTTTCTCGAAATAGGTGATCGATCATTCCAACAGGATATAAAAATACTCCTCAATACCGATCAATCGAGCCTCAAACACTGGAATTGTTGGATTTCAAGGCTTAACCCAGCCTACGGGGAGAAATCTCACTATTAATTTGCAGCCAGTGTATCAATCTACTCATTCCTTCTTCTTGATTTTCCTGACTTGCGGCTAGCTCCAAGAAAAAATTTGCAGCATCAATTTCTGATGCTGTCAGTTCGATTCCATTAATCGATAGAAATGTGTAAACAGCAATCAGCGCGATTCTTTTGTTACCATCGATAAAACAATGATTTTTGACAAGTCCATAGCCATAAGCTGCGGCTAATGAAAATAAAGTTAGATCGTCACCATAGCAATACAGATTTTTGGGTTTATTTAAGGTTGATTCCAAGGCACCTTCATTGAGGATGCCAGCATCACCACCAGATTGAACGATAATTTCATTGTGAATGGCACAAACATCACGAAGATCTAGCCAACAAGGTTCGCTCATTTTGCTAACTCGATTAAGGCATTGCGATATTTTTTCATCCCTTCTCTAGCTGCTTCCATTTTAGCTGCGAAACTAGGCTCGTATGCGGAAATCTCATATCCCGATGGCGTTTTGGTGGCGAAGAGAGTATCGCCATCTTCAACGCTCATGCTCGTTGCCATTTCTTTTGGGACAATGATACTCAGTGAGTTACCGCGTTTTTTGATATTTAGTAGCATAAGTACTTTTGACTAGATTGAATATCGTTGGCAGTAGCGGAGCGTTTGCCCCAGCAATAGCCTTGCCTTTTGGGAATCTCTTCTCAATGTTACCACAAATGTTGTAACGATTGGGCAAGACCCACGCTGTGCCTAACGGCAGGCTGTCGCCAACGCGACCGAATTAACTCGATCGACCAAACCCAAGAGAATTGATCGTTCCAACAGAATATAAATATACTCCTCAATACCGATTACCTCCGGTAGGCTTCGCCAACGATTACCTACGGTACGCTACGCGAACGAACCTCAAACACTGGAATTGTTGGGTTTCACGGGCTTCAATCCAACTTACAAGGTTATTCTGGATTGCTAAAAAGAGATGGAAGATTACGGCGACCACTGACAACTCTCAGAATTTCGATCCCATCATCGAAAATACGGTAGAAAATAATATAACCTTCGATCGATAATCCTCTGAGATCTGAGCGAATTGCTCCATAGCTTTTACCACTGCGGGGAAAGGAAACTAGTTGTTGACACTTGCTGTTAAATTCTCTAAAAAATCGTTCACCTACCTCTACATTGGTTTCGGCAAAGTAGTCAGCGATTTCAATCAGATCTCGACTGGCAAGAACGTTAATAACATAGAGACTCATGCTTATACCCGACCTGCTCAAGGCAGCGCTTCGCTATCGCGCTGAAACCGCTCTAAAATCTGGTTGACGAAGGTTTCGCCATCGATCGGTGGTGTTTGCTCTGAGGCTGAAATGGCAGCATCGATTTTCGATCGGACATCTTCAACCCAGACGTTCTCAGCCTGCTGTTCTTCCGCCAATTCTGCTAGAAACCGAGCCGCGATCGCATCTTGTCGATCGATTGGCAGTTGTTCGATTTGGGCGATTACCTGTTGAAGCAGTTCTGTCATAGTTTACACCGCAATTTACTACAGTCTCCTAATTTTAACCGATCCAGTAAAGTATCGAGAACCCCGATCGAATCAACAACGATTACCTCCGGTAGGCTTCGCCAACGACCAAACCCAAGCCAATCGATCGATCATTCCAACAGGATATAAAAATACTCCTCAATAGCGATCGATTGAGCCTCAAACACTGAAATTGTTGGGTTTCGAGGCTCCCCAACCTACGGAGAGGAATCTTACCCTTAAAATACTTGTTGACACGATTATTGTCGAAAGGTATATTAAAGCTATGAGCAAAACAACAGTGCCGAGGCATTCCACTCTCCAAAAAGAACTGGGCGAATCTCAGCCATTTGAGATCGCCGAACAAGAAGTATATCTCAATCTCGTGCGGACTCATGCTGCACTGAGCGATGAGGTAGCAGAACTGTTTAAACAGCACCAGATCTCACAACCTCTCTATAACGTGCTGAAAGTGGTTGCGAGAGTGGGAGAAATTGGAATGCCAAGTCAGTCTATCGCTCAATACATGGTGGCACGAGATCCTGACATCACTCGCTTGGTTGATCGCTTACAAAAAGATTGTTTAATCGAACGCGAGCGAGATCGACAAGATCGGCGAGTCGTCCTAGTGCGAGTAACTCAAGCTGGACTCGATCTCATTCAGCTATTAGATCCCCCGATCTGGAAGTTGCATCAAAGTCAGCTCGGACACCTCAGTCCACAAAAGCTCGAATTATTGAATGAGCTACTAGTGGAAGCACGTCTCAAACCATAAAGCTCTGTCACTGAGATTGGTAAGGTTTCTTACACGTATTTTATTTGTTTTAAGGACTATCCGCAAAAGGAAAAATATCTAATGAAAACATTACTCCGATCCCTCTTCGCTTCGCTTTTAATCGCTATCCTGAGTCTAGGATTGATGCACCCAGCTCATGCGGTATTCAATGATATCGATCTGCTCAAACAGGGTGTGGCAGCCTGGGAGAAAGGATGGAGTTCGGGAGATACGCTTTTTTCAATGGATCGCGTAGACAATTTGTATGTTAAAACCGATAATTTTTTGGAATTTGACACGCTTTCTCCTGCTGGAACCGTAACCAAAAGCTACCAGGGCTTTCAGAATCTCTGGGAACCCACAATGCAAGCATCAACACAAGTAAAAACGGTGGTTGATGATAATGTCAAAATCAATACAGATGGCAAAATGGGACTAACGACATTCACTTTCAAAACTGAATTCACCGATCGGCAGACCGGAAAAAAATATGCCGAACATGCACATGCTTCAATGGTTTGGGAAAAACAAGATGGTAGCTGGGTTATTCTCCACGAACATGTTTCCAGTCCAGTTCGGATGAGTTAATCGAGCTTGATTTTAGATCTGTGGGTTGGGCTGAAGAATGACACCCAACCCACTCAACCAAAGTTTTTTGCATCCATGAGGCGATATTTGTGTCGGATCAGATGCTTTGTCAGGAAAACCTGAGGTTAAATATTTGTATCAGTAGCTACCCTAGCCGCGAAAATGCGTTAGAAAATAGTAGGCTCTAGAATCAGCCTTAATTGTGCATTCTACTCCCCAGCCCGTTCGTGCAACGTACCAACGGTAATCCTTCACTCTTACACCCTCAATCCATGAACACTAGTCACCCCGTCAAACAAGGTTTATACGATCCGCAGTTTGAGCACGATGCTTGCGGTATCGGTTTTATCGCGCAGATGAAAGGGGCGAAGTCGCATCAGATTGTGGCGCAAGCACTGACAATTTTGGTGAATCTCGTTCGCGTAGCGTACCGGAGGTAATCGAGTGAACCGTTTATGCAGCAGGTATTTATTGCCAAATCGCCGGAATTGGCGGATGAATTAGCATTCGAGCGGAAGTTGCTTGTGATTCGCAAGCTGGCGCATACGGCAATTAGGGCGGCGAATTTAGACGCGCATTGGTATGTGGCGAGTATATCGGCGCGGACGTTGGCGGAGCCTACCGGAGGTAATCGTGTATAAGGGGATGTTGATGCCTGTGCAGGTGGGGCAATATTTCCCCGAACTCCAAGATCCAGACATGGAGAGCGCGTTGGCATTGGTGCATTCGCGGTTCAGTACGAATACTTTCCCCAGTTGGGAGCGGGCGCATCCCTATCGCTACATCGCTCACAATGGTGAAATCAATACCATGCGCGGCAATATTAACTGGATGACGGCGCGGCAATCGTTATTTGCGTCGGAGTTATTTGGCGATGATATTAATAAGATTAAACCTGCGATTAATGTCGATCTGAACTAAAATAAAAATAAGGGTTTTCGTCAGATCGATCGAATCGGGAACGGATAGATAAAACTCAATGGCTCAATATAAACACGACAGATTTTTTAAGTTCTATATTCAATCTTTATATAAAACCAAGGCATCAACACTCGATCGATTCCTCTCCCAAAACACTAACGCAACTAAAACTATTGTAAAATATGACTCCTAACCGATCGTCAGCAGTTTATGAACTAGAGCGTGAAATTGCCTTACTTTCAGTTGAGGATAAATTGCAGCTACGAGATGGTATAGATCGACAGATTAGAGCCGCAGCACTCGGAAAATCTGTCAGTGAGATTGAAGCTGAATTAACCGAAATGGCAAATGACCCAGACATCCAGAGAGAGCTAGCCGCGATCGAGTTAGAGTTTGCAGGTACATCAATGGATGGCTTAAAAGGATGAGTTTGGAACGAGGTCAGATATATTTCGTTAATCTCAATCCAACGCAGGGAAAAGAGCAAT
>JANNDL010000072.1:0-5523 GCA_031387665.1 Chamaesiphon sp. OTE_75_metabat_95
TGTCTCGTTTACTCACTGTTGTATCTTCACTTAATCTGCAAGAGCGTAATATTCTTGACTTTCTCGTTGAATCTGTCTCGGCTGCTCGTTCTGGTGAAATTCCACCTTCTCTTCTGCCTTAGCCCCGTGAACTTCTACCAAAATTGGAACACTATGAATACATTCGATCGCTTAATCAAACTATCAATCTTAGGACTAGTTGAAATATCACTACTATCAACTAATCCTACCCCCGCGATCGCCCGCCATCAGTCACAGCAACTAAAATCGATGATGTCTGGAGCTGGAGATCGATCGAATGGCTTAATTCAGCTCAAAAGTAATTTTAGCATCGAAGAAACAACGGCTCGAATCGAAAGTTTACTCAAAGAACGCAACTTAGTACTGGTTGCCAAAATAGATCACGCCGCAAATGCTAAGTCAGTTAAACTGGAACTTCGTCCTACTCGACTGTTTATTTTTGGTAATGCTAAAACTGGCACACCACTGATGCAGTGCAACCAAAGTGTGGCGATCGATCTACCCATGAAAGGACTATTATGGCAAGATGCTCAAGGACAAGTTTGGTTCGGCTACAACGATCCTCAGTATCTCAAAGATCGCCACCAGCTTAAACAATGCGATCGAGAAATCAATGCTGCCAGCCAAGCAATGAAGGCTCTAGCCGCAGCCGTTATTCAAGTTACTAAATAATCGATCGACTAATCCCAAATCTTTATCACCTGGAGCGACTTCCACGCCACTGGAAAGATCGATGCCATCGGGGTGCAATTGACTCAACGCCGTGCAGACATTATCAGCAGTCAAACCCCCTGCCAATAACCACGGGATTGGCGGGTTAAATGCCGATAAACCCGCCCAATCTAAGGTTTGCCCCGTACCTCCCAACGCATCAGGATGATAGGCATCCAGGAGCAAACTATCAACCACCTCACTATAAGCAGATATCTTGTCTAAATCCTCACGATCTCGTACTCGCCATGCCTTGATGATTTCTGTTGCGGGTAAAATATCCCGTAATTCCTGACAAAACTCGATCGATTCATTCCCATGCAACTGCACCGTATTTAGCTCAGTGATACTTACAACCTGAGCAATCGTCATCACCGAAAAATCCGCAAATACCCCCACCGTATTCGCTACAGCTCCCAACGCCGTAACTAATGGATGCAGCTTAGTCAGATTCAAATATCGCGGTGAACTCGGAACACAAATAAACCCCAGATCCGTTGCCCCCATTTTAGCGATCTCCATACCTTGCTCGATCGAGGTAATCCCACAAATTTTAATCCGCATTTACAGCCTCAATTATCAAGAAATGTATCTATTTTGCTAATGTTTGTTAAATCTTCCGACCAATTATTAACTCGACAGGTTTAGTTCGTTAATAATTATTGTGTGAATTTCCGTCTCAGAGCAGAAACCTTTGTTGAACAACTTAATTATTGCAGCTATTCCGCATACTGAACCGTGGGGATTTAAGACTGCCTTTGTGATGATTGTTTGTAATTCCGTAGCAGTAGCAGTTCTCTTTCTCAATAGCTATCTCAACGGCAATCCAGCTTTGGCTCCGAAGTTTACCTTGCCCGAATTACTGGCAACTTTTAGCATTGGGCATATCATTGGTGTGGGGATGGTACTGGGCTTGACCAATGTTGGGACAATCTAATCTCAACTTAGAGAGTTTGTTTGCGTCTGCAACTACGGCTATTGGCGATCGAATTAGTGATTATTCTTTACCAAAATAATCGTTAGATCTAGATAAAATACCTTAAAATTGTGTGGATATCTAAATTATTCTAGGAGTAAACTATGTTACATTCGATCCCATTACTAGCTGCCGCTGTCCCCATGAGCCAAGCTTGGTCGCCTACAATTGCGATCGTGATGGTTGTTGCCAACGTCCTGGGTGTTGCCGCTGCCGCTAGTTCTAAAGTCAAAGCTGGCCCATCAATCGGTCCTTTGACAATGGGACAAGCAATTGGTGGTACTTGTTTTGGACACTTACTCGGTGCGGGTGCCATCCTTGGCTTGACCAGTATGGGCGTAATTTAGACTGATACTTTCGATCTAGAATATCTCTCAACTACTCTGCATGTACAGTTGAGAGATATTTTGATCGAGGTTCTAAGCTACCACGATCGATTCAGTCCCTGTCCCCAAAAAGCAGTAAATTTACTCACCGTAATATCGCCCAAAACTTTAGTTTGACAAGCAAGGCGCAGATTTCGCGATGGAGTATGGGGCGGAAAACTCCGTCTAGCAACATCTTTCCAATTCGGTGCAGAGACATCTCCCTCAACTTCAACGGCACAAGTGCCGCAGGTACCAATTCCCATACAATTGATAATGCGGGAATTGCCGTTGTAGAGATCTATATCATTAGCGAGTAATACCTGACGCAGATTTGCGCCAGTTTCGCAGCTAAAGCTTTTTCCTTGTGCAGTGACTTGCGGCATAATTCTGTAGGGTGCGTTACTGCGCTAGCATAACGCACCTCATGTCGAGATGGTGCGTTATGCTAGCGCAGTAACCGAAAGTAGGCTAACGCCAGCGCAGTAACGCACCATCGACGAAAGCTCTACTCTCCTTCCCTCCCATGATGACGCAGATCCAAATTTACGATACAACGCTCCGTGACGGTGCTCAACGGGAGGGGCTAACATTGGCGGTAGAAGATAAGCTCAAAATTGCACGACAGCTCGACAAGCTGGGTGTACCGTGGATTGAAGGTGGCTGGCCAGGTGCAAATCCTAAAGATGGAGAATTTTTTCGACGATTGCAGTTAGAACCTTTGACTCAAGCTGAAGTTGTCGCATTTTGTTCGACTCGTCGTCCAGGTGGATTGGCGGCTGAGGATAAAATGCTAGCCGCGATTCTAGCCGCTGGGACGAAGTGGATTACGATTTTTGGTAAGTCATGGGATTTGCACGTTACCGAGGGCTTGAAGACCAATTTAGCTGAGAATCTGGAGATGATTCGGGATTCGATCGAGTACCTAGTTTCCCAAGGGCGACGGGTGATTTACGATGCAGAGCATTGGTTTGATGGTTACAAAGCTAATCCAGAATATGCGATTCAAACCCTGCAAACCGCGATCGATGCTGGCGCAGACTGGTTCGTATTTTGCGATACCAATGGCGGGACAATGCCGAACGATATTACCAGAATTGTGAGTGAGACGATCAACCTACTAGATCCAAGTAAACAGCTTCAATTTGGCATCCATCCCCACAATGATTGCGAACTGGCTGTGGCAAATGCGATCGCCGCCGTCACCAGTGGCGTAACAATGGTACAGGGCACAATCAACGGCTATGGCGAACGCTGTGGCAATGCCAACCTCTGCTCGATTATTCCCAATCTCCAGCTCAAGCTCGGCTATACCTGTCTGAGCGCAGCAAATCTTACTCGCCTAACTCAAGTCAGTAGATACATTAGCGAAGTTGTCAACGTTGCCCCCAACGACTACGCCGCATTCGTCGGCAAATGCGCCTTCAGTCACAAAGGTGGCATCCATGTCTCCGCCGTCGAACGCAATCCCTTTACTTACGAACATATTGCCCCCACCAAAGTCGGTAACGAACGCCGAATTGCCATCTCCGAACAGTCAGGATTGAGCAATGTCCTGATCAAAGCCAGCGAAATGGGCTTGACACTCACCAAAGAAGATCCCCGCACTCGCCAGATTTTAGCCAAGCTCAAAGAGTTGGAATATCAAGGCTACCAATTTGAAGGAGCCGAAGCCAGTTTTGAACTATTAATGCGCGAAATCCTCGGTCAGACCGCTACCCTGTTTACGATTCAGGGCTTTCAGGTGCATTGTTCCATTGCGACTCAGCACCACTCCCTCGCCACCGTCAAAATCACCGTAGATGGTCAAAACATCCTCGAAGCCGCCGAAGGAAATGGCCCTGTATCAGCTCTAGATGCCGCCTTACGCAAAGCACTAAGTCAATTTTACCCAGAACTAAATAAATGTTATTTAACCGACTATAAAGTGCGGATTATCGACGGAGCAGAGGGGACTTCCGCAGTGACTCGCGTTTTGGTGGAATCGAGTAATGGACTACATCGCTGGACGACGATCGGCGTATCTGATAATATCCTCGAAGCCTCCTATCAAGCTGTCGCTCAAGGAATTGAATATGGCTTGTTAGTTCGATCGCCTCAAACCTGTAATTTAGTTGATGCAAAGTGATATTCGATCGTCGCTTGCGACAGCATTAAGACTCGCCGACTCACTTTAGATGAAGATGTGCTTAACATTTAGTTTTTACGCGCTCATTTTGACCTAATCTGTTAGCAATCGACTGTTTAAAGTTTTAACAATAATTTTTCAAATTAGAAATAGCCAACTTTCTAGCAAAATTTAGATCGTTCAAAAATTAGCAGCGAAATTTTAAGGATTACGGCGATCGATAAGGATCAGATTTTCGATCGATCTCTTGCCACGTTGAGAGAATTGCTAGTTTTTAAATACCAAAAACAGCTCATATCATAAATTTGGGAGTTATTTCGATGGTTAGCACTTTTGCTAAAAATCCAGTGTGGATGTCATTAGATGATGACAATAGCGCGGTTGATGTATTGATTAATAATGTCTATCGCCAAGTTTTAGGGAACGCCTATGTGATGGAGAGCGAACGACTGGTCGTTCCTGAGTCACAATTAAGGTCGAGAGAGATTAGCGTGCGCGAATTTGTGCGCCTAGTTGCCAAATCTGAACTATATCGATCGAAATTTTTTGACAGTTGCTATCGCTACCGCGCGATCGAGCTAAACTTTAAACATCTGTTGGGACGAGCACCCGCTGATTTTGATGAAATGCGCGCTCATAGTAACATCCTTGATTATGGCGGTCATGATGCTGAAATTGATAGCTACATCGAAAGTGATGAATATCAAGATGCCTATGGCGAGATGGTAGTACCGTTCGAGCGGGGTTTTAGTACCCAAATGGGGCTGTCGATGCAGGCTGTTACGAATATGCGATCTTTGCAACGCGGTGCAGCTAGTAGTGATAAGGATCTGAGGACTGGCAATCGACCCAAATTGCAACAGGTGCTAATTTATAACTATGTTGGGCCAACTCAGTTTACAGATGTCAACGCACTGATGGCTAATTTGTTCAAGCGATCCGATGTTGCTGTCCCTGTCTATGTACCGCAAGTTGTCCCGTCGGTAGCAACTCCGCAGAGCGAGCTGCGGGACTCAACCCAGGCACAAATTGATGCCTTACGTCCGATGGCTAATATTGGAGCAGCAATCGTTTCCAATGGTAGTTCGGCTAGTACTTGTAATGATAGCCCCTCAGCCCAATTAGCTGAAGCTCGCGCCTTAGCAAGTGTAGCTGAATACCGTCTGAATAAGTGGCGCATTAGATCGTACTAAATCGATAGCAAAACCATCAGGGTACAAAGGCGTGCGCGCATCCGCTGCTCGGTGCAACACATGTGGAGGTTTCCGCCTCGTGGTTGTACCAGTAAATTCATTTGTTTGGGTAGCGTCTACGTGTGCCTG
>JANNDL010000093.1:0-1822 GCA_031387665.1 Chamaesiphon sp. OTE_75_metabat_95
ACAGGAACGAGTAAAATTATCTCTGGCTGGATCGCTGCATCATCACCGCTGGCTGATTTCTGCTTACGCTTACGATTCAATCTCCAACTCCTGTCTCAATTGCTCCAAGCTTTGGGGAATAGCTGCATCGGATTTTGCCCACTCCATCGCACTAAATAATCGTTTGGCATTAGCGGGAGAGCGCAGGAGATAGACCGATTCTAAGAGGCTAGATAACTCATCAGCAGCTATGAGCGCCACATCTGCCCCATTGCGGCGAGTAATTTTGACGATCTCACGATTCTCGCTGACGGAATCAAGAATAGTCGCTAGGTTTGCGCGTACCTGAGAATAGGTGATTTCTTGATTAATCACTGGTGAATTTGTTAGTTGTACATTTTAATTGTACAATTAGCTGAATACCATTGTCAATATTAGTACAGGATGGGGTTTCACTCCGCTCAACCCAACGTACAATTTACTACTACTCACTCACCATTTGATTTTCTTGCCGCAGATAAGCTTCAATAAACTCATCAATTTCGCCATTCATCACATCGCCAACTGCTGTTGTTTCGACACTTGTCCGCAGATCCTTGACCATTTGATAAGGATGAAAAACATAGTTACGAATTTGTTGACCCCAAGCCGCTTCAACCATATCCCCGCGAATTTCGGCGATTTCTTTGGTCTTTTGCTCCTGGGCGATAATCAGTAATTTCGCTTTGAGAATTACTAGAGCTTTCTCTTTATTTTGAAGCTGACTGCGTTCCTGGGTACACCGCACAGCTACTCCTGTCGGCTTGTGAACGATCCGCACGGCTGTTTCTACCTTGTTCACGTTTTGCCCACCTTTACCGCCCGCACGGGTGGTCGTGATTTCTAGATCTGTGTCGGGGATATCGAGCTGGACGGAATTATCAATTAGTGGCATCACTTCTACGCCCGCAAAACTCGTTTGGCGTTTGTCATTGGCATTGAATGGTGAAATTCTAACTAGACGATGGGTGCCTTTTTCACTGCGAAGATAACCGTAGGCATACTTTCCCTCGATTTCGAGGGTGGCAGATTTTAGTCCGGCTTCTTCTCCTTCGGAGATTTCGGCAAGCTGGACTTTATAGTTACGACTCTCCGCCCAACGGGTGTACATCCGCAACAGCATCTCAGCCCAATCCTGGGCATCCGTACCCCCAGCCCCAGCATTGATTGTCAGAACTGCCCCCTTGGCATCGTATGTACCTGATAGTAGCTGTTCTAATTCCCATCGATCGAGTTCCAAACTGACCTGAGCAAGGTTCTGGGTTGCTTCTTGACCCAAAGCCTCATCTGGCTCCATCTCCATCAGTTCTAGCGCGGTTTGAGCATCAGCTACGCTATTTTGCCACTGCTGAAACTGGGCTAGATGGGATTTATAGTCATTGAGTTCTTGCATCGCTGCTTGAGCTACATTTTGGTTTTCCCAAAACTCTGGCTGGGCAGCGACTTGTTCTAGATCTTGAATCTTAGCCGTCAATCCAGGAACGTCAAAGATATTGCTGGGTCTTGCCCAGGCGATCGATCAAAATGTTAATATCGCGTTTAATATCTACGAGGTCAATCATTCTTTGGTGGATGGTGGATGGCGATTCGCTAAACCCCCGGGGAACCCGAGGGTTTAGCGAATCAAGACAGTGAATGGTGGATGGTGAAAGAAAATAGCCAACCCACCAGAGTTGTAAGGTGGGCAGTGCCCACCATCTAGATCTTAGCTAATTCTAAATAATTTAATAGTAATATTCACGCCCAATACTAGAGATTTCGGGCATATTCTTGAAGGACATCCATCAGTCTGGCTTGAGCAGTG
>JANNDL010000101.1:0-43324 GCA_031387665.1 Chamaesiphon sp. OTE_75_metabat_95
CGATTAGCTTGAGGACGCTTACTGGCACCTGTTCCCACTCTTCTGGGGTAATTGCTGCTATTAGTTCGGGCACTGTTTTTTCCATCTGCCTTACGTTAACAGATTTTCTCTATTTTTGTTACCCCCCGTGAACTTCTACAAATTTAGTTAAGCAGAGTTGATTAATTTGGGCATTATTTAGCCCTGTGGGATTGGAGTAAAGTTGGGGATTGGGTGTGGATCGATCGATCTCATCTGGGGTGATATCTAGCCAGATCGAGGTTGGATCGATCGCTCTTATTTGTTCTAGGTTTAATAGCATGGGTGGCTTTAGCGAGTTATAAGTTCGGGGTTGTAATTGCGGGCTTAGTATTAAATTTAGTTGGTAGAAAAAATATAATTATTTAGCTACGGTTTTTTTATTTTCTCCAAAGAACTTATTGCTTGTTTATATAAATCCATTCTTCCTTCCTGCCGAAATAACTCAGCCGCTTTACTCATATCCGCAATTGCACCTTGTTTATCCCCCAGAGCAGATTTAGCAATACTCCGGTTGCTATAAACTTCAGCATATTTAGGATTGAGATCTATCACCCGATCATAATCAGCAATTGCTTTCTGTTTATTTCCTAGCCTGAATTTAGCATTACCCCGATTGACATAAGCATTAGTGTATTTAGGATTGAGATCTATCGCTAAGTTATAATCAATAATTGCACCTTGTTTATCACCTAGCGCAGCTTTAGCATTACCCCGATTGCCATAAGCTTCAACATATTTAGGATTGAGAGTGATTGCCAAATTGTAATCAATAATTGCGCCCTGTTCATTTCCTAATGCAGATTTAGAAAGACCCCGATTATTATAAGCATAACTTTCTGGTAATTGGCGAATAATTTGATTGCAGACAGAAATTGAATTTGCATACTGTTTTTTCAAGAAAAATATTCTAGCCTTTTCACTTAGCAATCTCATATTCTTATTTTCTAGAGAGATCGCTATGTCAATTGACCTCATAGCCTCATCATATTTCCCTAAATAACGAAGATTTACACTTTGCAATTCCCAAAAGTAATAATAGCCTACACGTTCATTAGATGGAATTGCCATAATAGCTTGGGCAATCGCACTTTCTGCTAATTGATACTTTCCAATAGCTCCTAATGACAAAGCTTTACCATAATTACCACGTAATATTTGATTTTTATCAATAGATCGATCAAAAGCTAATATAGCTCTATCTAATTGACGAGTCCGATATAGTTGATTACCATAGCCTAACCAAAGTTCGCCATTATCTTCTTCTTGAAGTTGGGGAATATTTCGCATCGCTACAATTATATTTTTGCGCTCTTTTGGGTTCAAATCGACTGGATTAGTTTTGATCAATTTTAATAAGCTTGAATTGATCCGCAATTTATCTAATAATCCCGTAAACGTTTGGATTGATATACCCAAGCTATTGAGATCTGTTGATTCTGATCTACCATGAATACCAATGATATTGCCTGCTGAATCAAATACTGGGCCACCACTCATGCCACCATAACTAATACTGCTATAGATCAGATCGTATCCATTAGAAAACGATTGGTTACTTTGAGTTTGAAATTTCCCCTGTTCTCGGCTATGTGTAAAGCCTGGATTGAGTTGCCATTGCCACAGTGGGCTATTAATTTTCTCTCGCCCTGGAAATCCACCGACAAACACCAGATCGTTATCATTCTGGCTATATTCACCCAGTTGCGCCACTGGATATTTATTATTACTCTCAAATTTCATTACTGCCAGATCCACCCCTTCGGCAACCACGCTACTAGTCATACTCCGCAGATCTTGATCGTAGGTAATAATCTGATGGCTGGTATATTTTTGGCTAGTTTCAGGATTTTGAAGAACGTGTTTAGCAGTCAAAACATAGTAACTATTCCCCTCCCGCGCTATGATTACCCCCGAACCATTTCCGCCACTATTTTCAATCCGCACCGTCATCTGACGTGCCTTAATATTCAGCTTTGCCATGTACCCCGTCGGTGTGACTTGTCGCTCCACCTTGGGCAGATTAGCGTAGCCATAGAGGATATCCGCCTTCACATTTGTCAGGAAATTGTAGACAGGTATTCCCCAATTCGCGCGGGCGTATTGAGCCTTGAGCTTGGCTAATGGTTTACTCCCATCGTTGTAGGTATAGTCGGGCAAAATTGGTGCCACGCCGACGGTATTAATCCCCAATAAATTGCCCTGAGCATCAAAGATCGCCCCGCCACTCATCCCCTGGCGGATGCCTTGTTTGCCTTTGTCGGTGACATAACCAATCTGCGTACCATCATCGAAGGGAATATCCGACAGTTGTGATACTTGCCCGCTGGTAATCCGAATCTCCTTGGAGTCAAACGGAAACCCCGCACTATAAATTGTCCGCTCTGGGGTGAGTGGACTCCCACTAATACTAGATAAATTAGCGAGGGTGTATTTGGTTTTACTGGTAAATTGCAGCAGAGCCAGATCGTATTTCGAGTCAAAGCCACCATCAATGGATGTGGCTTGGTACTTTTGCCCGTCTGGAGCTTGGATTTCGATTTTAGTAGCCCGTCTGACGACGTGGGCATTAGTCAGAATCAGGTAGTTATTGCCCTTCTGGGCGACGATCACACCGGAGCCGCCATTGTTACTGGTGGTGACGCGCACGCTGATATTTTTGGCGGTTTGTTGGACTTCTTGCGGCGTGAGGGTTCCGTCTGTCAGATCCGCTTGAGCGATGCGAGTGGCGGACTGTGGGGTACTGCTTACGGCATCGATGCTTGCTGGTGTGCAACTAGTAATTAGCAGGAGAGAGGTGAGGAGCGTTTTGTTCATGGAGTTGAATGTTGGGTTTTAAAATTTGTGCGGGGTGGGTAGTCGATCTCAGCCATCGCATAAAAAAACGACAAGACAGCGGCTCACCTTTGGACGGGTTCCCCGTCAAAAAAGGTGAGACAAGACATGGTACCCCCTACACAATTAACCTGTAGCAGGGTGGATTAATTGTGAGGGAATAAAATCTAGTAGCTTGGTGCTTCGTTGCTAACCACCCGCGACTCAAGTGCGGGCTAGCGTTAGTAAGTCCACTTAAGTGGACTTTTACTAGTACTGAGCGGCATAAATAGGGTGGGTGTTCACTTCGACTTCGCTCAGTGAGCGGAGCCGAATTGAGCGGTGGAAAAGCAAGGGGAAACTTCCGCCGTCTAGTACTAGTAGCCCGCGATTTATCTGCGGGTGGTTGACAACGAAGAACTAGAGTTTCAAATATTCTCCGCTGACAACTAATCCACCCTGCTACACAATTAACCTGTAGGGGTGCCCTGTCTTGTCTCACCTTTTTTGACGGGGAACCCGTCCAAAGGTGAGCCGCTGTCTTGTCGTTTTTTTATCAGGGGGGAACCCCCTGATAAAAACGCCGCTTCATGGGTACCCTTAGATCTACGCTTTTATGATCGATCGGGTAACTCGATCGATCATATGCAGGTTTTGCTAAGAAAGTCTGGTTCGCACCCAAAAGTCGCTCGATCGAATCCGAGATTAAAATCTTTTAGTTTCAAAAATCATTTTCTTGGATTCTGACAGTTTGGATATTTCCTCCAACGACCGGACGGATAATAAATGTCTGCTTGGAATACCTAATTCCTGTGGAGATTTTTTCTTCTGTTAATTTAAACTTGGGAGTGCGAAATAAATCGCAAGTACTAAGATTTCGATAGCGCACGTCATATGTGCCGCGAGTAACATTTTCGACCGTAAATTCTTGACCCTGCTTCACCAAGAATGCTCGAATTGTTTGGGGTCGTTCTGAGCTTAGTGTAAATAATTTGATAAACACATCGAAAGTACCTTGAGAATTGTCAACAGTCAGGGTTGAGCGTCCAGTCTTGGCTTTAATCTGATAGCCTTTAATATAGCCAGTTGCACCAGGGAAACGATAACCTTCTTTAGTAACTCGATCGCAAGTTTTCGCTGCTGGTTGAGATTGAGCAATATTGGGAATTAGGGAGATATAGCCTGTAATTGTCGCGATCGAGACGATTTTTGCGAATGAGAAATGAATCGATCTGTTCATGGATTTACGAGTTTGTGATGTTGTTATTGACATAGATGTGTGAGTAGTCGATTCTCTTCCAGAGCGGGCTTTCCGCCAACGAGTCTAGCTATAATTATCAATCGGGTAGCTCGATCAATAATATGCAGATTCTGGGAAAATTAATTTGCGTCGATCGATTCTAGATTTATTCGATCGGCTTCAACACCTGCCCCTCCAGATCTGTGTTTGACAAAAGCATCGATCTTCGTCAATCCACAGCCATTTTGTTTAAATCTAAATTGCCATTGAGTTTCTACTCGATCGATAAATCTCTCAACAACACTCGATTCCGGTGTAGTTTCAATTACTGCTGTCAACAGATCCATTGCCAGTTCCGCATAATAATCCTCACACAGCGATTTGATATACTCACCGTATTCATCGAGCAGCTCGATCGCGAAGCGCGCCACCAAGGCGGTCGAGATTTGAGCAGTTGCAGGTAGTTTGTGATAGCTGAGATACAAGTCCTGCGCTAACTTGGCAATCTGTCGATCGTGATTACGCCCGATCGTAGTTTGATTACAGTCTAATTCCCGCCCAGCTTCCACCTGAGTTAATCTCAAGCCATAGCGGAGGAACAAGATTCTATCTGCTAATTTTGCCTTGTCTAACTGGCGATTCGGTGGAGTTGATGATATCTGAAAGATTGAATTTTGGCGGAGTAAATCTAGTGCTAATTCTCTCAGTTCGCGATCTTCGATTGAGACATGTTCGCGCACATCGGCAACTAGATCGCCCAACGTCCCTAAGTCATGATCATTACCTAGTGGTGCATCTAGAGATCGCGGTATCTGCTGTCGATCGTTCCGAATCAGATTACTCAGATCTGCCAGTAGCTCCTTTGCGGCTGATCGATCGACAATCTCCAGATCTTTCACCTGGTTGCGCTCTTGATATCGAGTCAATAACCCATCATAATCAACTGCTTGAGGATCGTTAGTGACAAATTGTCTGGCTACCACCGCTTCCTGAAAACATTGGTGCAACAATAGCAATTCTTCTAGACGCGCTTCCGGCTCTCCTAACTGGTTGAGAGCTGTTTCCAGCCGCGAGGGGCTACAGCGATACAATAAGCCCAAATTAGTCCGTTTAAAATTGTCTCCTGCCAGCCGTCGCAATTCATCAGTCAGCGATTTCTGAAATTTGTTGTGACTATACAGGCTCAGACTCCCATACCAATTTAGCTGCGGCTGAAAATTCCTTAAAAACTTCGATGGGTGGCTGATTATCACCAGACTAATCTGATAGACATCCCGCAATTCCGTCCCTTGAAAGTGAAACTTTAAAAGTTCTACCGTTCGATCTAGCTTTACCTTCCGCTCTGAGAAGAGGATATGGGCGATAAAAGCTGTGATCGAGCCACTTAGGTTCTGCCCTAACAGTGTATACTGCCGACGATCTAGACTCAGTTTTTGGACTTCCTCAACCAAAATCCGCGCAGTTACCAGAACTTGTATCGGTGAATAGTGATCTGGGATCCACTGGTGAATATAACGCCTCAGCCTAGGATCTACGCGCCATCTCAGATATGGGTGATGATCGATCGATTCAGGAATCTGGTAAAGTTGCTGGCGATTCATTCGTTGAGCCAAGTATATTACGCTACTCAGTACTCATTCTAGCTACAACAAACGATCGAGCATTGATACAACTGCTAAAAGTCGCATTTCGATCGATAATCTATCAGCAAAAAAGCGGGAAATGAGACTCGAACTCACGACATTCACCTTGGGAAGGTGACGTTCTACCACTGAACTATTCCCGCAAACACATACGATCTTAGCATATTGCCAGATCGTATCTAAATTATCATCAAAACCGATTCATTCGATCGACATATCTCCAGGCAGAGGAATAGTCTTTGCGAATCAGCTCCCAGAAATAGTCATCGTCAAAGGCGAGATAGTGAGCTTCGATTTTTTTGGGTTTCTTGGTGCGAGTAGTGGATGGATGAGTCTGACGGTTGGTAGATGGATGCCGTTTGCTCTTCGCTTTTGTCGCGGTGGGCGATGGCGGCGAGAGCAGGGTGAGTTGGGTAAATTGAACCACAAGCTAAGAGTAAGAATGACAGAACACGATCGAACTTTCTGTAGCGATTATATCTTGTCAGCGATACCGACTATCTCAATCGGTTCGATTTCGTCGGCTGGCTCGAAGCCAAAGATCTGAGCGTAAAAGTAGAATTCCCCCGTCAGGGCGCGTTTGATATTTGCCGCCTCACGGAAGCCGTGCTGCTCGGTGGGGAAGGTAATGTGGGCAACGGGGATGTTTTTGGCTTTAAGTGCCGCTACCATCATTTCCGCCTGATTTGGGGGGACTACCTTATCTTCCAGTCCTTGAAAAAAGGCAATCGGGCAGGACAATCGATCGGTAAAATAGAGGGGTGACCTGTCGTGATAGAGCTGGGCTTCGGCTGGGTAGGGTGCGACTAATCGATCGTGATAGCGAGATTCAAACTTGTGAGTTTCTTTGGCAAGTGAGGCTAGATCGCTAATGCCATAATAACTCGCTCCGGCTTTGAAGGTATTGCCAAAGGTGAGAGCCGCTAGGGTAGTATAACCCCCCGCGCTGCCCCCAGAAATCGCTAATCGATTGGCATCAGCTAAATTCTGCATAACCAAATAGATAGCGGCATTGGTGCAGTCATCGACATCGACGATGCCCCACTTACCATCGAGCCGATGTTGATAGGCTTTGCCATAGCCCGTACTCCCACCATAGTTGACATCTACTACGGCAAAGCCGCGACTCGTCCAGTATTGGGTTTTGAGATTGAGCTGGCTGGAAGTGGCGGCGGTGGGGCCACCATGACTTTTGACTAGGAGCGGAGGCTTTTCGCCCAGGAGCGGCTGATAGTCGGGATTGGTGGGTGGATAATAGAAGGCGTATGCAGTCCCCTCCGTAGTGGGGAATTCGATCGATTGGGGGATGGATAGATAGGCGGGATCGAGATCTGATTTGGTGGAGCATTGGAGGACTTCGCAAGCTTCGGTGAGCAGATCGATCTCAATAATTCGATTCGACTGGGTAGCTGAAGCCGCACAGCAGTAGACGGAGTTACCAGTTGCGCGAACGCCAGAAATATCTGTATAGGGTAGATTGAGCTGGGTAAAGTGCTGACTGAGGGTATTGATTAGTGCGAGTCGCCAGGTACCATGTTGAGTATATGCGCAGACAATGCGGTGCTTCCCAACTAGGGCATAAGTAGACATCCCAAATACCCACTGGGGTAGTCCAAATTCGGCAGCCAACTCATAGACAATCTTGGTAGTGCCCTGACTCCAACAGTAGAGATTACCCCAACCAGTGCGATCGCTGATAAAGTAGAGTCGATCGTCAGATGACCATTGCGGCTGAAAGATCGTCTCATTTGCACCACCTGCAATTAGTGTCGGTGCAGCGACATAGCCATTTTTGATTGTAGCGATTTGCAAATTAGTTCCATCCCAGGGCAGATTGGGATGATTCCAACTCAACCAGGCTAGTTTAGTTCCATCAGCATTTAGGCGTGGAGACGCATAGAAATCGCAACCACCAACCATCACAACCAGATCCTTAGGGTTAGCTAAATTAATACTAACGATCGTATTTAATGCCTCAAAATCTGCTGAATCATGCTCTTCCTGCACACAGATTAAGCGTTCGTGCCGAGGATCGACAGTAAAGTCAGCATATCTCTTGGTTTTGTCATGGGTGAGTTGTCGCACCTGCTGTGGATCTGCCGCGCTCAAATCTTGAACGTATATGCAGTTATCACTAATATTACTAAAGTAAACTCGTCCCCCGACAACGGTATAAGCCGCACCGCCATATTCATGCACGCGATTTCGGACATTATATTCGGGTGGCGTAATGTCACTCACTGTGCCGTCTGCTGTGCGTCTAACAATCACACTGCGCCCTGCTTCTTGGGGTCTTGATTCCAGCCAATAAGTATCGGTTCCATCCAGGACAATTGAACCAAGTCCAATACTATCAGCAACGATCGCCTCAGCAGTAATCGGTGATTTCCAGGAACCAAAGGGAGCAAGTTTCATAGGATGTTTTTCGGTAGAGAATAGCAGCGGTAATTAGACAAAAATCGTCAGTACAATCTAGGGTACCAGATCCAATAATTAAAGCTAGATAGAATTGACTACCTAGCTTCACAATCTCACATATTTCGATCATCTTCACCATTGAAATCCATGCAGTTTTGGTAACGGTGCTGAAGTCGATGTCACCCGCAACAATCGCGGAATCGTGCCGCTATTGTAGACCCGAAACTCACTCGCAACAGTAGCAGCAGCATCCCGTACAGCTTGATTCATTACCGTCGAGCCATTTCGATCTGAAACAGAACGATGGAACGTGCCCCTGGGAATCCGCAGGATCTCTCGATCGGCTTCCAGTCGCACGATATGATAGGGATAATTCCAGGTAAAATTGACCAAATAGAATGTTCTGCCGCCAGAGATTGCCAGCAGATTATCTTCCTGATGGGGGTGGAGATAAAATTGCCAATAGCCCTCATCGCTATCTGGTGGGCTAACAGCAGGGCCTTGATGAACGACCAGATCCCGAACATTGGATTCAGGCACGGTAATATCAAAGAAGCGGACACTCGGCGTATCGCGAAACTTTTTGTAGCTGACCATTTCAAACATAAGTCTGACCTCATTTACATAAATGTCCAATTACAAATCAGCGTCCCACATCTGATTTCCAGAAACCGTTAACTCTGGACATTTTGACAATTTTGTGCTTTTATCCGCTCCGCTCCTTTTCCAGTAGAGCAATCGCTTGCTCGCACCAAACTAACCAGGCACTTTCTAGCCCAATTCCATTTAGCAGCGTCAGATAGCGCAGTTCGCCCACTTCCTTGCATCGAGCTGGATCTGTGAACACCCGACTTTCGATCTCTCTGTAGGTATTTAGAGTCGCCTGATGCTGCACCCGATGCTGTTTGAGTTCAGCTAAGATCGTCTCTTTCTCTACCAAATGTCCGGCAAATAGCTTTACCAATAAATCATCCTTGATTGGACTGACTTTGCCTGGTTGACTAATCCACTCCTGCAAATATGCTGTGCCGACGGGGGTAATCGAGAGCATTCGTTTGTCAGGGCGATTTTCCTGTTTGATTACCTCCGCACTCAGATAACCCTGCTCTTCTAGTTTAGCAAGCTCCCGATAGATCTGCTGTTGGGTGGCGTACCAGAAAAAGCCGACGGAACCCGCAAACTGTTTTGAGATATCGTAGCCGCTAGAACAGCCATTACTCAACGTTGCCAAAATTGCGTGGGATAGGGACATAGTTTCTTGACATACTCACTTTGTTGAGTATATAGTAGCAAGTAACGAAGATACTCACTTTGTTGAGTATGTTCGTTACTTGAATCATTCTAAGAATATTAGTAATTAGTGTAGATCCAGGGTACCCATTAAGGGCACCCCTACAGGTTAATTGTGTAGGGGTGCCCTTAGATCTCTGCTTTTACCAGTACTACTTTCTCCCTCGTTATTTAGGAGTAAAATCATGGCTCAAATCATGGCTGGACGGTTCATGGCGCAAACTGACGAAGGATTTGTGGTATTTATGATTGGAATGCGGATCAATCGCCTGCTAGCTGTCTCAAAATGGCTACCCACAGTAGCGGCGATGGGTCCGATGTTGAAAACACTCCATCAACATCCAGAGCAAGGCTTTTTGGGCGCGGAAAGATTCCTGTATCCGAGCGGAGTCGGATTGGTTCAATACTGGAAATCGCGAGCTGATTTAACTAAATTTGCCCGCAATCCGAGCGAGCCGCATCTTAAAGCATGGCAGCAGTTTAATCGTTCTGTTGGCTCTGATGGCAGTGTCGGAATCTGGCACGAAACATACGAGGTTGCACCAGGAAAGCACGAATCAATCTATGTCAATATGCCCGTATTTGGTTTAGCCGCAGCGACGAATCACGTCCCGATGTTGTCCCGTCACTAGCTGGTTCTGGCAATGCTCCAACAGCAAGTTGGGGAGATTGAGATTATTCGCCCCAGTTTGGGAATGCTTAGTGTAGCATTGAAATATGGGCGATCGAAGTCTCATGTAGTTGTGAATACTTAATCTAGCAAAATCAGGACTATTCTAAAATGGCAGTATCATTAGCAAAAGGGCAACGGGTATCTTTAGAAAAGATCGCTCCAGGACTGACAGAAGTTTTTGTCGGATTGGGTTGGGATGTTAAAAGTGTCGATACAGGAGTAAGTTTCGATCTAGATTCTTCAGTGTTTTTGCTGGGTGCTAACGATCGATTAATTTCTGACAAGCATTTCATCTTTTATAACAACTTAGCTAGTCCAGATCCAGATAAATCAATCGAGCATACTGGCGATAATCTGACAGGGATTGGAGCTGGAGATGATGAAGTAATCAAGATTAATTTAACTAAGGTTCCGGCTGAGATCGAGAAAGTTATTGTTGCAGTGACAATTCATGACGCTCAAGAACGCAAGCAAAACTTTGGTCAAGTTCAGAATGCCTTTGTCCGCATTGTCAATCTTCAAAATGAACAAGAAGTCGTCCGTTACGACTTAGTAGAAGACTACTCGATCGAAACAGCTTTGATCATGGCAGAACTCTATCGCAAAGATGGTGAGTGGCGACTAAATGCCGTTGGCGGTGGTTATCAAGGCGGTTTGCAAGCATTACTCGATCGCTATCAACCAGCTTAATTAATTGATAATTAATAATTATTAATTATTAATTGAGACTTTTGTTTAACTTAAAATAAAGGGTGTTGTTTATGGCGATTAGTTTGCAAAAAGGACAGCGAATTTCCTTATCTAAAGAAGCTCCAGGACTAACTAAAATTATCTGTGGATTGGGTTGGGATATTGTCAAACCTGATGGCGGCGGTATTTTTAGCAAGTTTGGCAAGAAAGCAGGCGAAGATTGCGACCTAGATGCTTCAGTTATTTGTCTAAATGATGCTGGTAAGCTGACTGACAATAATAATATTATTTATTTTGCTAACCTCGCACATCCTTCTGGTGCGATCGTCCATCAAGGCGATAATACTACTGGAGCAGGTGACGGTGATGATGAGTTAATCATGATCGATCTATCGCAAATTCCCGCAAGTATTGACAAGTTGGTATTTGTGGTCAATATCTATGACTGTCAAGGACGCAAGCAAGATTTTAGTCAAGTTGCAAATGCTTTTGTCCGGCTAGTCAATACCGCTAATAATCAAGAACTGGCAAGATTTAATCTCTCTGGCAAGGATTATCAAGGCATGACTGGCATGATTTTAGCTGAAGTTTATCGCCACAATGACGAGTGGAAAATGGCAGCAGTTGGTGATGGCGTGAGTGTGAATGGATTGGGTGAGCTTGTTAAATCTTACCTCTAAATTTTATCGACTTTAAAATGAGTCAACATTAAAGATGTTGACTCATTTTTTATATTTACTATCGATTCAATGCCAATTAGAGTGAATTTTGAGGGCATCCTAAGTATAGTCAGTTGCAATTTACAACTGAAGCTTAAATCTCAGTCAGTGAATACTGAATCTATATCAGATGCAGAAGATAAAACTTCCAACAGTTTGCTACCGCTTTCTAGCTTGGCAACCATTATTAGCGGCGGGAAGTATTTTTGTCAGTCTCTGCTCTCAAATAAGTGGATCGTTGGCAATAACAGCACCCGATCTCGATCGTGCTGACAAGATTTCAGTGGCTCCACAATTAGTGCAGTTGGCACCACAACTGATTGCTGGTGCGGATAATTTCAACCCCGATCTGAAGTTATTGCCACCACAAAAAAATATCCCAATACCACCGCTAAATCAACCGACACCCGCCGCTGAAACTAATTCTGGTACAGTTGTCAAGCCAAATGCTGTTGGAACACCTTTTGCCGTGCTAGAAGGAATACAACCAAATATTCAGATCGATCGCAATAATTCTGGTCAAGTCAATCAAACGATCGAATCAACAGCAATTTTGAAGCTAAATAATGGCGATCGTTTGTTCTTTACAACTGGTAATAACACCTACGAACAACCAGGAGTTAAAACTGTTACCAATATTCCGCTGCGGATAGATTGGGAGACTAAAGTTAACGCACTCAAAGTTCGACCAGGAGTTGGAGTTGATATACTCAGTGGCTCTACTACGCCGAACTTTAATCTGAAAGTAGACTATCCTGTGACGACTGGATTAACGGTATCTGCGGAGTTGCAACAGGGAGCTTATAAATTTAATGCCAAAACGATCGGCAATCAAATTTCTGCCCTCCGCTATGGGCCATCTGTATTCTGGCAAATAGATAAAGAGACATCCTTTTTTTCGTTCCTAAAATTGGGAAACTATAGCGACAATAATCAAGAGCAACAGTCGTTTAGTCGAATTGAGCGCAAGTTAGGCGAGTTTTCCGTCGCGGGTAATTTGTTTACCTGGAATTACCAAAATCCGACTGATAAAGGTTATTTCGCACCACCAGATTTTTTGGTGTACACGGGTGAAGTTGCTTGGGAAGGTAGCGTGATTCGAGACGTACTAAGTTGTCGGCTCTCGGCTAGTTTGGGCGGACAGCGTGTCAATGTTCAGAACTCTGATGCAGGTGGCTATCAAACTAAGTGTACTGCGAAGATCTCCCCCCATCTTGAAGCGGATCTTGGATATAGCTTCAGTAATGTCAAAAGTAATGATTTTGGCAATAGCCCAGCGAATAGCCAATCTATTACTAGTCAGATTCGGTGGAAGTTTTGATTTAAGTGAGTGGGATGAGAGTAACTTTACACTGACTAATGGGATTTTCCAGGCATTAATGGGTACTACTAAGATAGCAAGATCTCTTTTCAGCAAATTATTATATGAACTATGTCGATTATTCCGCCACCAGTTGAATCGCCTGTCGATCTAGTCTCTGCTTCTGAGCAGCTAGATCCAGTAGCTACTAGCCGCCGGAAGCGATGGCGATACGATCCTGAACTCTATGGCAAACGAGATCTCCGCATCGATCTACTCCGAGGTGTGGCGATCGTCTCAATGGTCGTCAACCATTTAGAGTGTCGATCTTATTTTAATAATATTACCCAGGGACATATCTACGCAAGTTCGGCAGAAGGATTTGTGTTTTTATCGGGGTTTGTATTGGGATTTGTCACCTTACAACGGATTGATAAAATTGGTTTAAATTCAGCAATGCAGAAATTGCTGGAACGGGCAAAGGTTTTATACTTTACTAGTTTTATCCTGATTGCTGGGTTGGGATTGCTGAGTACTGTTGCGCCAGGGATGACTAGACCGAGTTTAGATCGAGCACCTGGGGAATGGTGGCAGATTTTACTAGCTGCTGGCACCCTACATCTCTCGCCGCCAATCGTGGATATTCTGCAATTATATGTGTTGTGTTTAGTAGCTTCGCCAGGAATTTTTTGGTTACTGCGGCGGGGACTGTTATTGCCGTTATTAACCGTTTCCTGGACATTGTGGTGGATTCAACAGGTGCATCCCTATTCGTTTAGTTTTCAACCACTAGATCGCGCTCATCCTTACTTTGTGTTTAGTACGTGGCAGATTCTTTACGTGCATGGTGTGGCGGCTGGTTATCACAAACAGAAGCTCGCTAAAACATGGAACCGATTGCCCAAAGTGCCGCTATTGCTGGGGATGGGAGCGATCGTTATTACGGCTCTGATTACGGCTCATCTGGACTTACAACTGGGAACGTGGCCGACAGGGGTGCAAGATCGCGCTCTATGGCTGCGGTTGACCGATCGCAGTATCAATGGCCCAGTTCGACTGATAACGCTGCTAGGGCTATTTTCGCTGATGTTTATGGCTGTCGATTTTTTCTGGATTCCGTTATCCAAAACACTGGGTAATTTGTTGATTCCATTAGGTCAAAATTCGCTGTATGTCTATATTATTCATGTGCCGCTGACTTTAATTTGGTTTATGATTCCAGGTTTGATTCAAGGAAGTACCTGGCTGGTAAGTTTAGCCCAAGCGATCGCGATCGGCTTATGTTGGTTGATGGTGAAAAAGGAATTTTTGTTTAAAGTTATTCCGCGTTAACTAGGGAAATAGATGACTCTGCAAGAGCTAATTTCACTTGATGGAAAACTGGAGTTGTACGCGCAAGATGGTCACTTTTTAGGATTACTATCGAGCGAGCGATCCGACCCTAACTCAATTATAAATCTGAAGACATATGGCAATCCCCGCAATCTTAATAGTATCTATTACGAGCATGGTATCTACGGTGGTCAATATGGACAATATAGCCCTTATAATCACTGCTGCCTATATCCGCCTACGCTGATTTTGCAACAACAATGTGTGGCACTAATTAGTAAAAACAAACATATTTTAGATCGAAACTTAACGATCGTCGATCCAGATGTGATGCTTGCTATTTATATCAACTTATCCAGCTCAATATTATGTTAAATATACCTCGCTCCTTCAACCTGCGCTGGCAAGCTGCCATGTGTGCCGCAATTGGTTTAACTGGTTTCGGCGTAAGTCAACTGCTAACTTGGCAGGAAACTAGTGTATTGCCAGTGCCCGTACAGCGCAGTGTACCGCTCACAGGCGAAGATCTTCAACTGGCGCGGAATGCTTGGAAATACTTTGAGACTAATCGGTTGCCCACCGGACTAGTGGCTTCGGCGGCGCAGTTTCCAGCGACAACGATGTGGGATGTTGCCAGTCAGTTTGCTGGAATGACAGCAGCGCGGGAATTGAATTTTCTATCGGCGGTGGAATTCGATCGCTGGATGGCGCAAGCTCTAGGCTCTCTGGCTAAAATGCCGTTGTACAAAGGCGAGTTGCCGAACAAAGCCTATAACGCAGCTACCCTGCAACCAGTCAACTATGGCAAACTGGATCAAACCGAAGAAGTTGGCTTCTCGGCGATCGATCTAGGCAGATTGGCACTATGGCTAGATATTATCGCTCATCGCTATCCCCAACACAAAGCTGCCTGTAGTGCCGTCACAGCCAGATGGAAACTCACCCGTCTCGAAAGCCAGGGAAATTTGATGGGTGTGCATATTGAAAAGGGTAAAGAAGAGTGGAATCAAGAAGGGCGACTGGGCTATGAACAGTACGCCGCCTATGGGATCAAAAAATTAGGCGTTGTGGCAAAAAATGCCCTTAATCCCAAAGCAAATGAGAAAAATGTCGATGTGATGGGGGTGCAAATTCCGGCGGATACCCGCACTACCTACCATAACTATGTCACTAGCGAACCATATGTTTTGGATGGACTAGAAACCGGATTTAAAGCATTGCCAGCCGAGTATGCAGGGCGTGTCCTCCAAGCCCAAACCCGCCGCGCTCAGGCTACCGGACATTTTACCGCCTGGTCTGAGGACAATCTCGATCGCGCCCCCTGGTTTGTCTATAACAATGTCCATGTAGATGGTAAAAACTGGAAGACGATGAATCCATCTGGTCAGGATAGTGATAAATTTAGCACCAGCAGCACCAAGACGGCGGTGTCTTGGCAGATGTTATTTCGCAATCGCTATACCGAACGCAATTACAACGGCTTGCGGTGGCTAGCAGACCCCGATCGCGGTGTGTTTGGCGGGGTCTATGAGGCGACTCAAGAGATCAATCGATCGCTGACACTCAATACCAATGGTCAAATCTTAGAAGCAATCCTCTATAGTCATGTTGGTTCGATTCCGCTAGAAGACTGGGCACAGGGTAAAGTTCGGTAAACTCACATCTTGCACCAATACATATTGACTATTACTAAGCATAGATCTAGGGTACCCCTACAGGTAACTTGTAGGGGTGCCCTTAATGGCTAAAGTCAAGTCGCGAGAAGTCGGGGATCTAGCCTCCCACCAACTCAATTACGAACAGAAGCCTTCTGCAATACGGTCAACGGTAGCCGTTCTGGGACTAATGGCAGAGTTAAATAAACAGTGATCTCCTCTTCGTTAACACTAGATAGTAAAAATACGCCATCATAATTGTTGACGAGCTTTTTGACGATTTTTAGACCTATTTCTAATTCTCGCTCTTCATATGTGGATGGATTTAATTGAATTGATTTAGTCATTTCGACGATCGAGGGATTTGATGTACTCCCTGGACAAGTTGATAGCGAAAAATGGAATGTGTCATCAACAACTTCACCAAAAATTCTGGTGCGAGTACTCGAATTAGCCTTGCTCAAGACATATTCGATTAATTCGTTACAGATCCAATGAAAATGATGAGAATTTACGGCCAATTCTACATCTGCGATTTCACAAATTAAACTGTTAGGTTTGGCTAATCCTGTGAATCTATTTCTCAAACCTTCTTCAACAATCGCTTTGGGGATTGAGGGATCATCATAGCTAGATGCTGTTTTCTCAACTACTAGTTGGAGATAGAACCAGAACTTCTGCATTAATTTACGCAACTGGAGCGTAGATCGATGATTCTGTCCCAAAATATGCCCAATGGCTGATAAACTTAACTGGTCAAGATTTTTGGTCAGGTGCTCGGTGGTTTCGAGAATGACATCTAGCGGGTAATCAAATTCGCGGGAAAATTCCGCAGCTAAATCTAAACGAATCTCATTCAAGTCAGTAGATAAAGAATGAATGTTGTGACGTTGCAGTTTGGAGAAAGATTGGATTCGATCGTGTTGTTTTTTGATGCGGAGCATCGAGCCAACTCTAGCACGTAGTTCGATCCCATTTACTGGCTTATTCAAAAAGTCATCGGCACCTGCGGCTAAACAGCGCGCCAAGTCTTCTTTACTAGATAGAGCTGTGACCATGACAATCGGTACCGATTGCCATTTAGTCATTGATTTGATCTGCTTACACACCTCAAATCCATTGAGGCCAGGCATCATGACATCTAGCAAAATCACATCAGGGTCGAATTTGTCAAGTGCCGCAATTGCCTGTTCGCCGTTGATGGCATAATGTAATTTATAACTTTCGTTCGATAGCAGTGATTGGATCACATCAAAGTTATCGGGTTCATCATCAACAATTAAGATCGAATAGCTACTCATTTGGGTATTTGATTGTATCTCTCCTAAGGTTCCCTATTTCTACAGCTAAATTAACGCTCTTGGCAACTATAGCAACCGCCAAGGTCGTTAGGACATATTACAGATTATTTATTGCCTTGGCGGTTGCGGGCGGGTTTTGTGCTGACGACAACCCTTGATTAGCTAAATTCTGGTCATTTTGAGCTGAAGTAAGGGCACTCTAGAAAAGAGCATACTTTGCAACAACAAATGCTAAATCCTGTTTCGCTACTCATTCCATCTGAGCCACCTTTGGCGTTGGCACCGCAGGTGTGGCAGCGAATTGTCTGTCGCGCCCCGATCGTTTCGCCCGATCGAACTGTCCTAGAGGCGATCTCGCTGATGCAGGGGATTCGAGTAGTTTGTGGTGCGAACAGAACTACCAGCCAACTTGACAAATTACAGATCCAGGTGCGATCGAGTTGGCTCTCGATCGTGGAGAACGGCAAATTGATCGGGATTTTGACGGAACGAGATATTGTCAAGCTGATTACCGCACAACGGGATTTAGGTAAGCTAGCGATCCGCGACGCGATCGGTAAAAATGTTGTCACCCTCTTAGCCTCAGAATTTACAGATCTATCGGTAGCTGTTAATCTACTCGAACAACAGCAGCTTCAGTATTTAGCAGTTGTTGACGATCGCGATTGTTTCGTCGGCATCGTCAGTCTGGAAAGGATCCAGCATCAGCTCATAGAAGCTGCTACAGCCAAGGTGTTGCAGCTAGCAGCCGAAAAAGCCAGCCTGCTGGAACGTTGCTCGGTTTTGCAACAAAGAGACTATGGTAGAGGCAAACGCTTGGCTACCACCAACGATTTGACAGCGCGAGTTAGATCGCAAACTCAGCAAGTCGAACAAACGATTCGGCACCAAGCTGAACGAGAATCTGTCCTGCGCGAAATTACCCAACGGATTCGTAAATCGCTAGATCTAACGACTGTGTTTGAAACGGCAGTACGGGAAATCCGGCAATTTATGGCAACCGATCGAGTTGGGGTGTTTAAATTCAGTTCTGACGCTAATTTCGATCGGGGTGAATTTGTCGCGGAATCCGTAGGCAATGGATTGACATCTATTTTGGGAGTCCAAATTCACGATCCTGATTTTGGGGCAAAATTATCACATTTCTATCAAAAAGGTCGAATCAATCTCCTCGAAGATATCTATACAAGTGGATTGCAGGATTATGAGATTAAGATTTTAGCCGAATTTCAGGTGCAGGCAAATTTAGTGATCCCATTGTTCAATGGTCAAATGTTGTGGGGTTTGCTGTGTATCCATCATTGTACGGAGCAGCGATCTTGGCAAGAGAGCGAAATTAGTTTTGTCAAACAAATTGCCGAGCAGATCGACATCGGTATTCAACAGGCTACTCTATATGAAAAAGTCCAAATCGAACTAGAGATCCGCTGGCGGGCAGAAGAGGCGATCGCACTCCAACTCAGACAGCAGCAAACACTAGGCGCACTCGCCCAACAAATTCGTAATTCGTTGAATATAGAAGAAATTCTGGCAACAGCAACTGGGCAAGTTAAAGAGTTGATGATGGTCGATCGAGCAAGTATTTTTCGAGTATTCCCCGATGGTCATCTCTGTGCAGTTGAAGAAGTTGTTTCGCCAGAATATCCAAGTGCGATCGACAGAAATTGGGAAAATGAATATCTAAGCAGCGAAGAATTTCAATTCTATCTAGATGGAAATCCCAATGTGGTATTCGATCTCAAACAGGATCCTCGATCGGCATCTTTGCAAGCATATATCGATCAGATTGGGGTCAAGTCTAAAATTGTTGTGCCAATTTTGCTGTTATTTGGCAATGATAACACCGATCGCGATGTAGAAACCTGGGATGAGCCTCATTTGTGGGGCTTATTGAGTGTCCATTCATGTCGGAATCATCGTCACTGGCAGGATGGGGAAGTCAAGTTAGTTCAACAAATTGCCGATCAATTAGCACTGGCAATTCATCAAGCTAGTTTGTTTGAGAAGTTACAGCAAGAGTTGACAGAACGAGCGCAAGCTGAAACAAGATTGGTCGAAAGTAACCAGCAACTTGCCCTTTCTAACCAAGAACTTGCTCGGGCAACTCGGCTCAAGGATGAGTTTTTGGCCAGTATGAGTCACGAACTTCGCACACCGCTAAACGTGATTTTAGGTCTATCTGAAAGTTTTCAAGATGCAGTCTTTGGTGCTATCAACGATCGACAGCAAAAGTCGATTGTGACCATTGAAAAGAGTGGTAGACATCTATTAGCTTTAATCAATGATATTCTCGATCTGTCCAAGATGGAGGCTAACAAATTCAATCTCGAACCGATCGATGTCTCGATTCAATCTATTTGTCAAAATAGCACTCTATTTATCAAAGAACTTGCCCTCAAGCAGCAAATTCGCCTCAGTACCCAACTCCCCGAACAGCTCAAATATCTAAATATTCGGGTAGACGATCTCCGTTTTCGGCAAGTCTTGATCAATTTACTCAGCAATGCTGTCAAATTTACGCCGGAAGGAGGGAGTATTATTTTGGATGTGCGAGTTTTGGATGAGGAGAGGGGTGGAGGGGTTGATGATCTTGGTTTAGTCGATCGAGACTCTTTAGCTCAAACGTCGCAGCAGATTGCGTTCTCGATTGTTGATACGGGGATTGGGATTGCTCCCGAAAATATGGATAAGCTGTTTCAATCTTTCGTCCAGATTGATAGCAGTCTGAGTCGTCAGTATGCGGGGACAGGATTGGGGCTATCATTGGTCAAGCGGATTGTTGAGATGCACGGCGGTACAGTTTCAGTCCAGAGTGAAGTGGATCGGGGCAGTTGTTTTACAGTTAGCCTGCCATTCTGTCCGCGTGAAGAGATGGCGATTGTCACGTCATCGCCGTTTGTGTATCCGCTTGAGATCGCTACTGATGCGGCTGCAATAGCGGTTCGATCTCAAACCTCGATTTTGCTGGTAGAAGACGATCAAGGCAATATTGAGACGATGATTACTTATCTGGAGAGTCGTGGCTATCGAATGATTGTGGCTGAAAATGGCCAGCAAGCGATTTCGATGCTGGAAGACTGTGCCAATGGATTGGTTGATACTTATCTGCCTGACATCATTTTAATGGACATTCAGATGCCAGGAATGGATGGTTTTGAAGCGACTAAGCGAATTCGGCAGATCCCTGACTATGCGGAGATTCCGATTATTGCCCTAACCGCTCTAGCGATGTCAAGCGATCGTCAGAGATGCCTTGATGCTGGAGCCAATCAGTATATGAGCAAACCTGTCAAGCTCAGTCAACTAGTCGCCTCGATCGAAACATTACTAAATTCCAGATCACCTGCCCAATCAGGGTAAATTAATTGTTAATTATCAATTATCAATTATTAATTATCAATTAATTTCAGCGGCTATGTATAAGATTTTAATTATTGAAGATACTGAAGATGTTAGGGAGAATATTCGAGAGATTTTAGAATTGGAAAATTTCAAAACGATCGTGGCTGAAAATGGTCGAATCGGGGTAGATTTAGCAATGAAAGAATACCCAGATCTGATTATTTCGGATATTTCGATGCCAGAACTGGATGGCTATCAAGTTTTGGCTACCTTGCGAAATCACCCAGAGACAGCCATTATCCCGTTTATCTTTTTGACAGCTCAATCAATCCACCAGGATCGCCGTCAAGGGATGGAACTAGGTGCTAATGATTATTTAACCAAACCTTTCACCTGTGATGAATTATTAAATGCGGTTCGCACCCAATTAGAACGCAGTGAGATTCTGATGAAGCATTACTTCAGTAGACACCAAGAGTATCAGAATTTTAATAAGAAAATTCAGAATCTACAAACTTTCAATCAAACGAAGGATCGGATTTTCACCAGTTTCACTGCTGAATTACGTCAAACGGTGACTAAGATTAACCTGGCTTTGACTACGGTTCAAAGTTTACCAGATGGAGCCACCCGCGATCGGCATTTTGAAATCTTGCGGGCTGAATGTCAACAAGAAATTAAACTTCTGAACGAAGTAGAGGGTCTACATAAGTTTTTAACCCCAGATAATGTCAGCTTTCTCCAGCAGTTTAATTTGCTCACTAGTAAGTAGCCATGCGAAATTAAATATAAAATGACAGCCTTTTGCTCTCACCCCCAACCCCTCTCCCAATCTCTACCGTGTATACACAAGTCGGTTTGAGTTGATGCGTAGATCTAAATCCCCCAAACCCCCTTAAAAAGCTTGCTCAGATCCGGTCTTAGTCCCCCTTTCCAAGGGGGATTTAGCGGCGGTTTTATTCGGGGGTTCCCCCCGAATAAAAAACCGACAAGACAGGGGGATTTCTAGGGTTTTCGCTTTTTTCCAGACTTGTGTATACACGGTAGCTTTCCAAGGGGGATTTAGCGGCGTTTTTATTCTCCTGGGGGAGCGGGCTTCCGCCAACGGGGGTTCCCCCCGTTGGCGTAGCCTCTCCGTCAGGAGATATAAAAAAACGACAAGACAGGGGGATTTCTAGGGTTTTTGGTCTAACCATTGGATCGAGATCCGATCTTTGGGTGCTCCCGATCACACGTAGGCAAAACTTGGTTGTGCTGCTTATTTCCAGAGCTTACTTAGGGTAGCTACTGGTATTTGCACCTAGAAAAAGATGGGTAGTTTTAGCATGTCAGATTGGCAGAGAAACAAGATATAAAAGTCTTGTAAGCAGCTCAATCAAATTTAGGTTAGATATTTTATCAAACCTAAATTTGGGAGAGATTACCATCATTTATTTATAGGAAGAGTATAAAATGCCATTATCTAATTCAACCGTTATTGTAGGTAGTAATAATGATGACAACCTTTATGGAGACAGTAACAATAATCTAATCGTCGGGATGGCCGGGGCTGATACGATCCAAGGTGGTGTCGGTAATGATACTCTGATCGCCGATGACGGTGATGATTGGGTAGATGGAGATCATGGAGATCGAGCTGGATGGGTGAGAAATGCTGCGGGTAACTATGTTTATGTCGGGGAGATCGATTCCACTGGAAATGGCTTTGCAACTAACTCGGCTAGCGGTGTAAGTGAGTATGACGATACGATCATCGGTGGTAATGGCGACGATGTCCTGCTGGGTAATCTGGGCAAAGATTCGATCGAAGGTGGCGCGGGTAATGACCAAATTAATGGTGGCGAGGACGACGATTATTGGCTCTCTGGCGGCGATGGCAACGATATCATCAATGGCGATGCAGGCGATGATATCCTCGATGGCGGCGACGGCGATGATACCCTCAATGGTGGTACAGGTAACGACAAATTGATGGGCGGGAATGGTGCCGATTTGCTCCAAGCGGGCACTGGTAATGACTATTTAGATGGTGGTAATGGTAATGATGTCGTTGATGGTGGTGCAGGTGCTGACTATCTCAAAGGTGGCGCGGGTAATGACAAATTAATCGGTGGCGATGGTAACGATGCTCTAGAAGGCGAAGCTGGCGACGATACTCTCATCGGTGGTGCTGGCGATGACTACTGGATGTCTGGTGGCGATGGTAATGACACCCTCTACGGTGAAGCTGGAAACGACATTCTCGATGGCGGCGCGGGCGATGATACCCTCATGGGCGGCGCGGATAATGACACCCTCATCGGTGGCGATGGCGCGGACACACTTTTAGCTGGTGATGGCAACGATATTTTAGTTGGTGGAGCTGGGAATGATGTCCTCTATGGCGGTGCTGGTGAAGACGATCTCAATGGTGGCACAGGCGATGATATTATTTATGGTGGTGCCGACCATGATTTCATCGACGGTGGCGCGGGGAACGATACCATCTCTGGTGGCGATGGCGATGATGGCTGCTTGTATGGCGGCGAAGGGAATGACACCATTTATGGCGGCGCGGGTATCGATAAAATGCGCGGTGCCGAAGGGGACGATCGCATGTATGGTGAATCTGGCGATGATATGTTGCTGGGGATGACTGGCAACGATGTTTTAGATGGCGGTGATGGCAACGATATTTTAGATGGCGGCGAAGGTAACGATACGATCTATGGTGGTGCTGGAGATGATATTTTACACGGTGGCGTTGACGACGATTTAGTCGAAGGCGGTAGTGGAAATAATGTGATCTATGGCGAAGATGGCAACGATATATTAAAAGGTGGGCAAGATAAAGACTCGATCTATGGTGATAATGGCGCAGATACCTTGATGGGTGGTGCTGGCGATGATTTCCTCAATGGTGGTGAAGGTACTGACTCCCTTGATGGTGGTGAAGGTAATGATACTTTACTCGGCGGTACTGGCGACGATCTGCTCGTCGGCGGTAATGGCGATGATGTATTAGCTGGCGAAGATGGTAACGATACTCTCAACGGCAGCGATGGCAACGATGCTCTCAATGGTGGTGCAGGTAATGACATGCTGCTCGGTGGCACTGGGAACGACAGTATCGAAGGCGGTAGTGGTGATGACAAAATTTACGGTGGCGAAGGCAATGATACTTGGTTATCCGGTGGTGATGGTAACGATCTGATCTATGGTGAGGCGGGTAATGATGTCCTCGATGGCGGTGCCGGAAATGATACTCTCGAAGGTGGCATCGGTAACGATGTCCTGATGGGCGGTGCTGGTAATGACACCCTCAGCGGTGGTGAAGGCGATGATGGTTGGCTCGACGGTGGTGCGGGTGATGATACTGTCGCTGGCGGTGTCGGTAATGATGTAGTCGCAGGTGGATTGGGGAATGATGTCCTCGATGGCGACGCGGGTAATGATATCGTACTGGGAAATGAAGGTGACGATCGATTATCTGGTGGTGAAGGTAATGATATCCTCGATGGTGGCGATGGTGTCGATCTGCTCGATGGCGGTATCGGTGATGACACGCTCAAGGGTGAAGCTGGGAATGACACAATTGCGGCTGGCGATGGTGTCGATATCGTTGAAGGCGGCGATGGTAACGATACGATCGATGGCGGTGCTGGCAATGATAAAATGCTCGGCGGCGGCGCGGGCAATGACATAATCAATGGTGGTGATGGCAATGATGCCATTTTTGGTAATGCAGATGTGGATACTCTCAATGGTGATGCTGGCGATGACTACCTCAATGGTGGCGAAGGTGACGATCTCCTCGTCGGAGGCGAGGGTAAAGATGTCCTCGAAGGCGGTAGTGGCAATGACACCCTCGATGGCGGGGCTGGTAATGACGGCTGGCTAGCTGGTGGCGACGGTAATGATACGATCGATGGTGGCATTGGTGATGATGCGATCAGCGGTGGTGCTGGAATCGATCGATTGCAAGGCGGCGCGGGTAATGATGTGTTATTCTTGGATGCTGCCGATACCAGCGTGTTGGGTGGAGAAGGTTACGATGTCGCAATTGTTGATTCTGCCGCCGGAGTCACTCTAGATCTGGGTGTGAGTGGCATCGAGCAAGCCAAAGGGAATGAAGGGAATGATACCTTTACGACTACTAATGGTAGCGGTGTGTTATCTGCTATCGGCGTTACTGTCTTTGGCAATGGCGGACAAGATAATATTGCTGGCGGTACTGCTAACGACTATCTCAATGGTGGCACTGGCGACGATACGATCTCTGGTGCGGCGGGTGAAGATACGCTCCTCGGTGGCGACGGTAACGATCTGCTCGATGGCAATGATGGTAACGACAATCTCCAAGGGGATGCTGGAAATGATACCCTGCTCGGCGGTGCTGGAAATGATCTCCTCGACGGTGGGGCTGGAGCTGACACCCTGACTGGTGGCGATGGTAATGACACCTTGAAATTTGATACTGGCGACACGATCGACGGTGGTGCTGGTTATGATGTGGCTAAATACCAAGGTAGCGCGGCCGCTACGCTCAATCTCAATACCAGCAGCATTGAAGAAGCCCAAGGTGGCAGTGGCGATGATACCTTTACCGCTACCGCAGCTACAGGCGTGAAAATGTTTGGTTATGGCGGAAACGACATTCTCAGCAGCGGGACTGGCAACAGCGAGCTATTTGGTGGCGATGGGAACGATCTGATTAGCGCGATCGGTGGTACTAATACCTTAATCGGTGAAGCTGGTAATGATACGATTACAGGTGGTACGGGTGCTGACTCGATCGATGGTGGCAGTGGTAACGACAGCCTGGATGGTGGTGCCGGAAATGATCTGCTCAAAGGCGGTGCTGGTGCTGATACTCTTGCTGGTGGCGCAGGTAACGATAGTCTCTACTTCGATAGCGAAGACACCATCAATGGTGGTGCTGGCTATGATACTGCCTACGTCGAAACTGCTAATGGCGTAACTCTAAACTTAGATACCGCCAACATCGAATCTGTCGTCGGTGGAGCTGGTAATGACATCTTGCTTGGCATGGTGCTACCCGTCAGAATCCTCGGCGGAGCTGGTAATGACACGATTACTACTGGTGCTGGAAATGACTACCTCGATGGCGGCACTGGTAACGACAGTCTCGCTGGCGGCGATGGTAACGACCAACTATTCGGTCAAGAAGGTAATGATATCATCTTGGCTGGAAACGGTAACGACATCTTGTTCGGCTGTAGCAACACAGATCTGGGACGTGGCGCAGTAGATATTTTAACTGGTGGCGGTGGATTCGATCGCTTTATCCTCGGTGCCGTTGGCAAAATCTACTACGATGATGCAAATACTGCCACTGCTGGATTGAATGATTATGCCTTAATTACCGACTTCAATAGTGTTGAGGATACGATCCAACTCAGTGGTACCGCAAGTGATTACAGCTTGGGTGCCTCAGTCTCTGGCATTAGCGGCATGGGAATTTACCGACGTGGCATCACTACCGACGAACTAATTGGGATTGTCCAAACTGCTGATATCATCAGCCTCACCAGTGCATCCTTTAGCTATGTCTAGTTAACAAAAGTCAATCCCTAACCATCGAGGAAGTGCAATCAATGCACTTCTTTTTTTTGCTGTGACGAACTTGGATCATTCAGCAATCGCCAAACTTCAGAGTTAGCAATGCAATGTCATGGGGAATACTAATATTGGACTCTCGATCGAATGATCTTCCAGCCACATAGTTTCAGGAAAAGGCGATTCATGAATAATTCTAGCAGCTCAAGCCAATCACAACCGGAAGATTCGATTAGGCAAAGCCTACGCTTTGCGAACGATACTGTGGCAGCAGATCGAGTGGTGGAATCGAGCGAGCGAATTGAACCAGCAGTAGCACTGAAGGGGAACTTAGCCCAAATAAATTGGTCGTTGTCAGAAGTCTGGGAAGAGTTGCAGGCCGCAGAAGAAGAGTTGAGGCAACAGAGCCTCAATCTAGAAGAGGAGCGACTGAAATACCAAGATTTATTTAATTTTGCTCCCGATGGCTACCTCGTCACCACTCCGCTCGGTGTCATTGAGTCAGCCAATCAGACGATCGGGCATCAGCTTGGCGTTGCACCACATCTTTTAATTGGTAAACCTCTGATTGTTTTTATCACACCAGCCGACTGTTCATTATTCTATAGCCATCTCAATCGACAGTGGTGTCCCAATCAGAGCCAAATGGGGGAAATCAGCATCAAGCCGCGTCAAGGTCAGACATTTCCCGCTGAATTTACAATTTCCCCGATTTACGATCGATCTAATACTGTTACTGCCTTGCGCTGGTTGATTAGGGATATTACCGAACGAAAGCAAGCTCAAACTTTGCGGCAACAAGCCGAACACCAACTCCAAACCCTGATCGAAGGTACCGTCGCCACCACTGGGAAAGACTATTTTCCCGCCTTAGTCAGCTACATCGCCAAAGCATTGAATGTGTCCTATGCCTTGGTGACAGAAAAAGTGGAGGACAAACTGAGTGTGCTGGCTTTTTGGGCAAACGACAGATTACAGTCTACCGTTGACTTCCCGTTCGCCGATACACCCTGTCAAAAAGCCGTACAACAAAAACAGTATTATTGCGAATCATTGGTTCAGGAAAAGTTTCCAGCCAATCTGGATTTGGTAAAGATGGGGGCAGAGAGTTACTTGGGGATTGCGTTACAAGATATCCAGGGCAAGGCGATCGGCAATCTCTGTATTCTCGACCAAAACCCGATCCAAGACCCTCAAAGAGCTGAAAATTTGCTCCGAGTCTTTGCGGCTCGCGCTGCCGCTGAATTAGAGCGAGAACGCGCCGATCGAGCATTAGCCCGATTGAATCAAAAGCTAGAGCAGCGAGTGATCGAACGTACCGCAGCCTTACAAGCGTCGGAGGCGGAACTCCGAAGCTTGTTTATGGGGATGGACGATCTGGTGTTTGTGGTCGATCGAGTTGGTACCTATCTGAAGATTCCCCCCACCAATCCTGCGAAACTCATGGCTCCTGCTGACAGTTTACTGGGTAAAAACATTCAAGATTTTTTCGCGCCCGAACAAGCAGGGCAATTTTTAGGGACGATCGAGCAAACCCTGACCACACAACAGACCCAGTCGTGTGAATATAGCCTGACGATCGACGATATCGAGTACTGGTTTAATGCTAAGTGCTCTCCCCTTGACGATCGATCTGTGATTTGGGTCGCTCGCGATATTACCGAAGCCAGGCACGAGGAAGTCATTCGGAAACAGGCGGAGGATCTGATTTGTCAGCAAGCCGAACGCGCCATCTTACTCAAAGAAATCACCCAGCGCATTCGTCAATCATTAGACCTCCAGACAATTTTTGATACTGCTTGTCAGGAAATCCGCGACCTGATTCAGGCAGATCGCGTGGGCATTTTTAAGTTCGATCCTGCCTCCCACTTTGACGATGGTGAATTTATCGCTGAATCAGTTGACTCGATGTTTTCTTCAGCGATAGCGGTGCGGGTCAGCGATCATTGCTTTGGCGAAAACTATGCCGCTCTATACGCCAAAGGGCGATCCTATGTGGTGAATGATATCTATCAAAACAGCACTCAAGTCTGCCACACCAATATCCTCACACAGTTTCAGGTGCGGGCAAATCTAGTGATGCCATTACTCTGTGGCGATAATTTGTGGGGCTTGCTCTGCATTCATCAATGCGCCGCCCCTCGCAACTGGCAGCAGTCGGACATCGACCTGACTCAGCAAATTGCCAACCAGTTGACGATCGCCATTCAGCAAGCAAATCTATTCGAGCAGGTACAGCAAGAACTATCTCAAAAACAGCAAGCCGAGGTCAAGCTGACCGAAACCAATCACCAACTCGCCGTCTCCAACCAAGAAATAATCCGCGCCACCAGGCTCAAAGATGAATTTCTCGCCAATATGAGTCACGAACTCAGGACTCCCCTCAATGCGATCCTGGGTCTATCCGAATCTTTGCTCGAAGAAGTATTCGGCGCAACAAACGATCGTCAGAAAAAAGCGATTGCCACTGTCGAACGGAGTGGTCAGCATCTCCTCTCCTTGATTAACGACATTCTGGAAGTATCGAAAATTGAAGCCGGAAAACTGGAGCTAGAAATAACGACCGTATCAGTGACTACGCTCACCAATTCCACCCTGGCATTTGTCAAACAACTAGCACATCAGAAACAAATTCAACTCACCACCACTTTCGCAGCCAACTTAGGAAATATCGATGTTGACGAACGCCGCATCCGCCAAGTCCTGATCAACCTGCTCAATAATGCGGTCAAATTTACACCAGCAGGCGGTCGAGTGACAGTAGAAGTCCAGCTCGAACAAGCTGAATTCTGTTCTCTACCCACTTGTGCGGATCTGCGGGAACAGCTCGATTCTGGCGCATGGATTTTATTTGCGGTGACGGATACTGGAATTGGAATTACCCCTGAAAATCAATCGAAGCTGTTCAAACCCTTTGTCCAAATTGATGGCAGTCTCAATCGCCATTATCAAGGTACCGGATTAGGACTGACTCTAGTTAAACAAATAGTCGAACTGCACGGTGGTTTGGTGACGCTGGCTAGTGAGTTCGGTCAAGGTAGTTGTTTTACCGTGCGATTACCATATCATGCAGTGGCTGAACAGCGGATAATTCCAATCCCAGAGCCAACACCAGGTTTATCAATAACTGATGAATATTTGCCCTCGATCGAATATCCACTCATTCTGCTGGCAGAGGACAATCAAGATAATATTGATACTCTTTCTAGTTACTTGGAGACATGTAACTATCGACTGATTCTTGCCAGCAATGGCTATGAGGCAATTTCGATCCTCGAAGACCGTCTCAACACCCCTGCGGATCTTCCCGATCTGATTTTAATGGATATCCAAATGCCTGGAATGGATGGTCTGGAAACGATCCAACGAATTCGCCAACATCCACAGCTCGCCGATCTGCCAATTATTGCGCTGACAGCCCTGGCGATGACTGGAGATCGTGAGAAGTGTCTAGCCGCCGGAGCTAATGATTATCTGACAAAACCAGTCAAACTCAAGCAACTACGAGAAAACATTCAACGATTGATGCCGCTAAATTAACTCAGCGTAGTGATGTCTCCAAAATTCCATCTTTGTAAGTTCTGCTACAGCTACTGGGCATAATAATCATAATACTACCAACGAAACAAGCTATGAGTTCTGATTTTAAGCCACCACCATTTGGTTGGTCGATCCTATCGGCTGTCGGTGGAGTCGTAACGGTAGTTGCCGCCATCATTGGATTAGAAAATTTATCCGCTCATCTCCACCAAACTGATGCTGCTGTGGCTATTGCTCGGGCAAACGCTCCGCTACCGTCAACAAAAATCACCACAGCTAAGGATGGTGGGATGAATCCAGACGCGAAACTTGTCACCAAGCTGGATGCTCAGTCTATGGGTAGTGCTGGGACACCTGTGCCATCAGCCGAGATGGTTGCTAGGGGTAATACAACCGCCCTGACTTTGACCCCAGCCGAGCTGTCTGTCGCACGTCAAGCTTGGGCATACTTTCAGAAGAATTGGCAACAGAAAACTGGTCTAGTTAATAGCGTCAGTGGATTTGCATCGGTGACGATGTGGGATCAAGCCGCCGCAATTGCCGCCCTTGTTAGTGCCAGAGAACTTAATTTAGTTTCGGCACCAGAATTTCAAACTAAAATGCGCCAAACCCTCAAAACATTGGCAACGATGCCATTGTATAAAGGACAACTTCCAAACAAGGTTTATAATTCCAAAACCTTGATTCCAGTCAGCTATGGTCAACTGGTCAAACGGGAGGAAATTGGCTGGTCAGCGATCGATCTCGGACGCATGGCAATCTGGCTCAAAATTGTTGGTTCTAAATATCCCCAATTTAAAACCCAAACTGAAGCCGTCTGGAAACACTGGCAAGTCCAGCGATTGGTTAAAGATGGTCAAATGTTTGGGACTGCTGTGAGCAAGGGTCAAGAAGAATACAACCAAGAAGGGCGACTGGGTTATGAAAGTTATGCAGCCTACGGTTTGAAATTGTGGGGTTTAGATGTCCAGAAAGCTCTAGATACTCAAACAAATACCGCCTTTATCGACATCTATGGTCAAGGTGTACCCTACGATAAACGGGATTTTGACAATTCAGGCGCGAATAACTATGTCCTAAGTGAACCGTTTATTCTCGATGGAATTGAAACCGGATTTCAATCATTACCAAAAGCCTATGCCGATCGAGTCTTAGCCGCTCAGGAAGCCAGGTACAACGCGACGAAACAATTAACAGCCGTCACCGAAGACAATCTCGATCGTGCCCCTTATTTTGTCTACAATTCGCTATTTGTCAATGGCAAACCCTGGGCAAATATTACCGATAAACGTCAAGATTATCCAGAATTAAGATTCCTGAGCGCGAAGGCGGCGATCGGTTGGCACGTACTGTACAACACTGAATATACCGGAAAGTTATTTGATTTTGTTCAAACTAATCTCAACGCAGATGGTGGTTGGTACAACGGCTATTACGAGGTATTGAAAGAACCAAACAAAGCCCAAACCGCTAACAATAATGGCGTAATTCTTCAAAGTTTACTCTACAAAAAAGTTGGTAAGCCATTGGTTATTTGGGCAGGTATTAAACCAATTCAGAAACCTGCGGCGGCATTGAAAAATAACAATCAAGAAGTTACTAAACCCTAAACTAAATGTGGATCGATAACTTTCGGACTCGGCAACCTAAGTGGGTTAGATGGACTGCTCTTTTTCTCGTAGGAGTCAGTTTACAGTTTGGACTACAATTGTTCCCAAATGAGCCAGTCATGGCTCAAAATCAAGCTGCCAAACCCAGTATGTGCAGTACAATTGTCGATCCACTTAGTCCCGAAGAAGAAGGTTATGCTCGCACCGCTTGGCAGTATTTTCAAGCCAATTATCAACCGGAAACGGGATTTGCCAACTCCACGGGGGGATATCCATCTGGGACGCTGTGGGATTTGGGTAATTACTTGATGGCACTTAATTCAGCTCGTTGGCTGAATATTATTCCCCAAGCAGAATTTGACCAAAAAATGAATAAATTTTTGGCAGGAATTGGAAAAATAGAATTATTTGATGGAGCTTTACCTAATAAAGTTTACAACGCTAAAACCGCCCAGATGGTGGACTATGGCAATAAACCTACTCTACGGGGGATTGGCTGGTCGGCATTAGATATCGGGCGGATGTTGGCAGCATTTCACGTTATTCGGACTTGTCACCCTCAATATAATGATTGGATCAAGGGAACTCTCGCCAAATGGCAATTAGCTAAATCGGTCAAGGACGATCAACTGTATGGGGCAATGGTGAAGCCAGATGGTAAGACGATGTTGGTTCAAGAAGGACGACTCGGCTATGAAGAATATGCGGTGAGAGGCTATGAATTGTGGGGCTTTAAGGCACCTAAAGCCCTCTCTTTTCAACCATTTAAGTTTGTCGATATATATGGGATCAAAATACCTGTAGATACCCGCGATTTTCAAACCACTAATGCGAATAATTATGTGGTCAGTGAGTCATATATTCTGGACGGGCTAGAATTTGGCTTGCAGGGCGAAATTGGCGACTATGCGGCCAGAGTATTAGAAGCTCAAAAACGCCGTTTTCAAGATACCAAACAACTTACGGCAGTATCAGAAGATAACCTCGATAAGGCACCTTATTTTATCTACAACACGGTCTACTCAAACGGTGTGCCTTGGGCTGCAATTACCGATGAGAATAAGCCCATTCCCGAATTTCGCAGTATCAGTACCAAAGCTGCATTTGGATGGCGGTATTTATATCCAAATAGTGAGTATGCCAAACAGATTTTTGATGCAGTCAAAGACCTCAAAGATCCGAAAAATAATGGCTTCTATGCTGGACTCTATGAGGCTAGCAAGCAACCAAATACATCTTTGACTGGTAACACTAATGGACTGATCTTAGAGATTCTCTACTATAAAGCGAGGGGCAACCGCCCCCTGATTAGTGGTAGCAGCCCTGCCCCCTCTCCCAGCGCAATCGCTGTAGCCCCAGCACCAAAGACCGCGCCAGTAGTACCTGCTGCACCTGCGATCTTAATTCCATCAGTTGGCAACCTGCGGGCAACTACTTGTCCGCGCCCAGGTAAATCGCTGAGTGTTCCCGAACAACGCTACGCCAAAGCAGCTTGGCGATATTTTGAGGTCAATATGGAAGCGACAGGGCTACCGAATGACCGCAATTTCATGAAAGGCTCGACACTGTGGGGATTGGGCGATTATATTGCTGCTGTCCAATCAGCGCGGTTGTTGGATGTCCTGACTGACGACCAATTCGATACTCGCATCCGCAAGGTGTTGGGGATGCTGCCCAAAATCGCCCTATTTACAGGTGAATTGCCCAATCGTAGCTACAATAGCCAGTCGATGCAACTAGTAGATTATGGCAACAATCCCACGCCAGATGGTACGGGTTGGTCATCTCTAGATGTCGGGCGATTGCTGACGGCTCTCTATAGTGTCAAAACTTGCTACCCCCAATATACCAATGCGATCGAACAAATTATCCTCGATTGGTCATATTTGCGCGTAGTACGGGAGAGTTCGCTGTTTAGTTCGATTGTGACTAGGGACAAAAATGGGCGGATGCTGACGCGGGTAGAGCCAGAAACGCGATTGGGGTATGAAGAATATGCGGCACGCGGTTTTCAAATGTGGGGATTCGATGTCAGCAAATCGGCAGTCGGCGGACAATATCAAACCGGATCTCTCGAAGGATTTCAGGTACCAGTCCAGCGGGTCAAATCGAAGGAAACTGCCCTCGAAAATAGCAAAACGGTCACTAATCCCTTCTTTCTCTATGGCTTGGAGTATGGGCTAGATCCGCAGATGCGGGCGTTGATTATCCCAATGCTCAAAGCACAAGCCGAACGCTATCGCCGCACCAATGTTTTGACTACTTCTACTACCAATGCGATCGAATCTCAACCCTATATCCTGCATAGTACCGCGATCGGTAAAGGTCGATCGTGGGAAACTCTCGGCGACGATGGTAAATCGCTTCCCGATGCCCGATTGGTCAGCACCGCCGCCGCCATTGCCGCCTACGCCCTATTCCCTGAAGATCCCTACGCTCTCGAACTGTGGCGGGCTACATTGGATCTCTACGACCCCTACAACGGCTACTACGAGGGGTTCTATGACAAAACGGGGAAAACGGTCACAACCTATACCAGTAGCACCAACAGCATGATTCTCGAAGCTCTACTGTTCAGAGCAACCGACCGAAAATCCCTGATCCGTCCCAATCCCAATCTCAACTCCCCCTGGTGGCAAGCCATTACTGCTGGCACTGGTCAAGGTTTACCTCGCAAAGCCAGCCAAACCGCCGAATTGGTCGATGAACTTGGCGGTAGCTATTGGAAATCATCGATCCCGACAGTGGCAACGGCTACTGAGGTATCCTTGATTCCACCACCGCCACCACCGCCAGCATTACCAAAACCAGGCGACCCGCTACCGCCTGGAAGTCTTCCACCCCTCAGTGAGGAACAGCCCCTACCACCTGGATATCGAGAACCTCCAGCCGAAATTAGCCCGCCATCACCGCCGCCAGTAGCAGCAACATCTCCCAAGACTGCGGTACTTTCACGACAGATTGCCCCAAAACCACCAAAAATTAAACCCAAAATACCTGAGTCAAACCAAGCCCTCCCAGAATTGGATCGAATTGCGGCTAAAAATGCCTGGAAATACTTTGAGCGCAACCTAGTCAAGCAAACAGGTCTGGTCAATTCCAGCGACCAATATCACTGGACAACCTGGTGGGATCAAGGCAGTGCCATTCTCGGCATCCACGCGGCTAGACAACTGGGATTAATTCCCCCAGAACGTTTTAATCAGTGGGCAAAAACGCTCCTCTCTACCCTCGAAACGATGCCATTGCCCAGCACCAAACTACCGAACAAAGCTTATGGCACCACCACCGCTCAGATGCGGAAGCTCAATGATACCCCCGACCCCCAAGGAGTCAGCGGTTGGTCTGGGCTAGATGTGAGTAGGTTCTTGGTGGGATTGCATGTATTGAGGACTAAGTATCCAGAATATACCGATCGAGTCAATAAAGTAGTTGCTCGTTGGGATCTCCAGAAACTAGTTAAAAACGGTCAAATTTATGGTGGTATTCCAGCATCAAAGGGCGTAGTTAATTACTTTCAGGAGGGAAGATTGGGCTATGAACAATACGCAGCTAAGAGTTTACAGCTTTGGAATTTGCAAGCTACCGAAGCATTAGACAAACCCCCTGTAGAAACAGTTCAAATCGATGGAATTCCCTTACAAGTCGATCGTCGGAATCTCAAAAATTCGGGCGCGAGTAACTATCTCACCAACGATCCTTATCTATTCTGGGGACTAGAACTCGGCTGGACAGATGCCGTCAAACCGCAAGTCCAAAACTTATTAAAAGTTCAAGCCCAGCGATTTAAGCGCACGGGAATTTTAACTGCGGTAAATGAAGACTCGATTCGCAAACCACCATTTTTTATTTATTACAGTGTCTATGCCAATGGTAAAAATTGGGAAGCGATTACCGATGGCAATCGATCTTATCCACAATACAAATTTGCTAGTACCAAAGCAGCTTTTGGTTGGAGTTTTCTGATGCCAGATGATACTTATGCCCAAAAGTTGCGATCGACTTTCCAAAATCTCAGCCACCCCAAAAAAGGATATTTTACTGGACTATATGAAAATCCAAAACTCGGTAAAAATGATGCCGTCGATATCAATACCAATGCTGCCATTTTAGAAGGATTGCTATATCGAGCTGGGGGGAATAAGCCGATCGTTTTGTAAAGTTAAAGGACAATTATCATAACATTATCAGGGTGACAACTAGTGAATACATCTACGATCGATCGAGAACCAAATTTTAAGGGTAATTCTCAATCCCGCCTCAGCAAACGCACACTCTGGTTTCGCTATCTCGCCGAAATCAATCTAATTTTTGGAGCTTGGTACCTTTACTGGCGAATTTTTCATTCCCTCGATCTGCAAGCCCTATGGCTCTCGATTCCGCTCTTAATCGCCGAAATCTATAGTTATATCGGTGGAGCGATGTTTACGATCGGATTATGGCGACCGTTAGAACGACAAACCAAGTCCTTACCCTATCTAAATCCACCGCTACCTGAGACAGAATGGCCCACAGTAGACGTATTTATCACTTGCTACAATGAACCGCCAGCAATGGTCGAAGAAACGGCTAGAGCCGCGCTAGCCATCGATTATCCCACGACCAAATTGCGGGTATATATCCTCGATGATGGCAACTCGCTAGAAATGCGAACTCTGGCTCAGAAGCTATGTTTGGAGGATCTACAGTCGGAGACGCTCCAGGCTGAAGCACAGCGGATCAAGTCGGAGCGACTAGAACTACAAGAACGGCTGAAGCAGATCCGCGAATTGACAGATGATAGCCAAGCCGCCGAAACTTTTGTGGCGACGCTCCCAGATCGCAGTGAGCCGAATACAGCAGATCGTTTTTTGCAAGTTTTTCGCCAAGTTATGACTGTTACCCACGGTGGACATCTGAGCGTTCAAGCGCGACTGATTACCGAAGAACAGGAACTCATTGCTGCAATTAAACAGAAGGAAATTGAACTTACCGAAATTACCCGCTGTCGCTACATTGCCCGTCCCAAACCGCCAGGAAAACCCCATTATGCCAAAGCTGGGAATATTAACTATGCTATTTTTTCGGGCGAAACTACGGGGCAATTTATTCTCACTCTCGATGCCGATCATATTCCCAAACCGCAGTTTCTCAAACGGGTTTTACCCTACTTCGTTAGTTACAATATTGCAACAGGCAACTATGATAGCAATCGGATTGCCCTAGTTCAAACACCGCAAGATTTTTATAATATCCCCCCTGGCGATCCTTATGGACATCGCGCACATCTTTTTTATGGGCCAATTCAACAGGGGAAAGATGGTTTAAATTCAGCTTTTTATACAGGGACTAATGCCGTATTGCGTCGCGAAGCTCTAGTAAGTGTGGGGCTAAAATATTTTACCAAAGCAGTCGCCCAAAATAAAGAGCTGCTCAAGGACTTTACTCTGATTGGTGGCATGTCTAGCGACAGCATTACTGAAGATATGAATACCGCGATGCGGCTACATGGTGCGGGCTGGAAGACCGCCTACCACCATGAACTCCTCGCCGAAGGATTGGCACCAGATGACCTCGCTTCTACCCTCCAACAGCGGCTGCGCTGGGCGCAGGGGACAATTCAGGTATTGGTTCAAGAAAATCCGTGGACAAAACCAGGGCTGAGTTTTTGGCAACGGCTCCAGTATTTTCAGACAATGTACAGTTATTTTTCGGGTTTTGCAACTGTTGTTTTGATTGCTTGTCCGATCGTTTTCTTCTTCACTGGGATTACGCCGATTCATACTTATGGCGCAGATTTCCTGATCCATTTTATTCCAGCATTTATCATCAATCGGCTGACTTTTTTGATCGTAACATGGGGCATTCCCGCCGGAGAAGTTTGGAGAGCAGAACAATACACGATCGCACTATTTCCCCTATTTATTCAAGCAGTATTAAGTGTCTTTACCAAGCGATCGATTAAATTTAAAGTCACGCCCAAGGAACGCCAATTGGGAATTTATCTCAATCTAGTTATGCCCCAACTAATTGTCTGTGGCTTAACAATTTTAGGGATACTTTGGTGTCTGATTCAGTTTGCAATGGGCACGCTCAACGATCCGATACTGTATGCCGTCAATGCGGGATGGTCGATTTATAATTTATTGTTATTATCAGTAGTGATCCGCGCTGCTGTTTGGCAACCGAAGGAGGGTTAGAGGGGTGGATGGGTGGATTTAGATGAGTATTCCAAAGTGGATGATTGCCATCAACTTCGCAACTTGCTAAGATATCGAGTAAGTGCATTGATTAAATCGATCGAGTTTGAGGTTGCGATCGTGCAGATAGAGCTACCCTTCCCTCTAATGGTGCAGAAAATTTCATGCGGATTATTACTAAATCCCGCTTAACTGATTTCTATATCGAACATGCTAGTGCCAAAAAAAACTTGCTAACTTGGTATAAAATTACCCGCGCTGCCGTCTGGCAAAATTTAGTAGAACTGAGAGAATCTTTTCCTGCTGCCGATCTAGTTGGTAATCTGACTGTCTTTAATATCAGTGGTAACAAATATCGGTTGATTGTTTATATCGATTATGTATATCAAACTGTGTTTATCCGTCATGTTCTTACTCATGCAGAATATGACAAGAACGACTGGAAAAATGATGATTGGTATGGGTAGTTTGCTTTTATAATCACCTAACTAATACGCAAATATTTTATGCAGCTCGCCGAATGTGCAACATATATCGACCTTTTAAATGAATTTCCACCACGTCCGATTAGATCCGATCGCGATCTTATTGCCGTTCAGAAGGTTGTAGATACTTTGATCGATGCCGAACAACTCAACCCTGACGGACAAGAGTATCTAAATTTATTAGGGATAATAATCTCTGAGTATGAAGATAAAAGTGTTGAGGTTCCAGATATCTATGGAATAGAATTATTAAAGGTTCTGATTGAAGAATGGGACTTAAAACAGAAGGAACTAATACCAATTTTCAAGACTGAATCGATCGTTTCCGAGGTACTCAATGGGCATCGCCAACTCACGATCGAACACATCCAAAAACTAGCACTGTTCTTTCATGTTTCACCCGCAGTCTTTTTCCCATCATCAGATCGAGTTTAAATCGATCGAGCCTGATGTAATAAAGATTCTAGCAAGCGGCGGCTATCGGTTGTCTTGAATATCGCCCATTTTTAAAACGGGCACACCAAATTCAGAATGTGCTGATTGCTGTGATGTTCCGTATTCTGTGAATAGAGATGCAATACCTATTTTTACCCACTCCCAAGACAGAGGAATCGTAAATGGAATATTGCTAATTGTTAATGGCAATAGAGCCTTTTCTTTACGAATTCGTCCATGTGCAATCAATTCTTTTTTCTCCATCTGAATCCGCTTCAACAATTCACTAGCAGGTTCATCATTAGGATCTTGAGGGACGAGCTTACCATATACAGCAAGATTGAGGATATTTTGACGCAGTTGTTTGATATGTTTGGATCGAGTCGTCAATTTCGGGAGCCGATCGAAATAAAACTGGGCACGATCTCGAAATTCCTCCTTCTCAGTGGCTTGATTTAAGTAATGAAGGCTGGAGGCTACTAATTGATCGCGCTGGCTTTCACGGTCTTTCTGGGCTGCTTCTAGTCGATCGCACAATCCCATCAATTCATCTACTTTTGCCACAATTCGATGTTGTTCGGCAAGGGGTGGAAGAATAACAGCTATTCGACCTAAAGTTTGAGCGTTAACGTTTGGCTGACCTGTCCCGCGTGTCCCGTCTTCAAGCTGTCTCCAATACACAGGAGATTCAATAAACAGCTTCATATAACGGTCATAGAGACATGAGAAACATTGAACACGAATCAGATATGAAGCAAATACGGCAGTTACGGGAATCTTACTAACTAAAAAGCTTTTTCCAACAGTGCCACCAGTCCTAGCAATCAACATGTCACCAGATTCTAGCTTAAACTGTTCAACTTGGTCATCAGCAATTTCACATCCTGGAACAGAGTCCCAATTGACTGAGTTGTCTTGAATATCCGTAATTCTTAGCAGTCTAACATTTTTAATGTTTGTATTTGCTGATGCACTAAATCCGTAATGAATTTTATGGCTGATATTTACCAATTGAACCCAATGCCAGCCAGATGGGGGAGAAAAGTGTTGTTTTTCCCTAGTAACTGATGGAAGAGGATCTTGTTTTTTAATTTTTCCCTCTTTCACCAATATCTCTTTCTCTACCTGAATCTGCTTGAGTAATTCCGATGCAGGTTCATCATTAGGATCTTGTTCTACAAGTTTGCCGCGTACTGCTAAATCTAGAATAAAACGGCGGAGATGGGCGATCGATCCTGGAGATTCGGCGATGCGATCAAAATTCTGGAGTAGTTGTTCGGCGTTCATTATTGTCTGAAAATAATTAGTAAATAACGCCAGTTTGAGTTAATGATTTCCGTCCAATGATTCCTAGCTTCGCTCAGACACCGCCCTCAAATGAATTTGGGGTTAATAGCAAAAGTTCGTTTCAACGAACTGACTGCAATTTGGTAGTTCTCTTCAGAGAACTTGAGCTATTAGCCCGAACTTATAGTTCAGGGCGGTGTTAGAACGGAGCAAATCAATTTTGATTATCATGAACTAACGTTAGCTATGTGCGATCGTAGGAATCTTTGTAAGTCGTAAAAATACGATAACCAGGCAAAACTAAAGCTATTCCATAGCGACTATTTAATATCCCTGGATATTTATAAGGGGTATCGTCTGGCTTCGATCCAAACAACCGGATCGTAAAACTTCCCAGCCAGATATATAGCCCAGGAATCAGCAAATCCATACTATAAGCGATCGATCTCTTTCGCTCACTTACAGGTACATCTATCTCTGTACTGACATTTTTGGATGGAGTGATAGAACTCATTTTGGCTTGTAAGGGCTAATTTTTCGCTAGATAACTCATCATACCTAATTTTGCAACAGCCTGTTGCAAAATTGCCGATACATCATATTCACGCGCAAACCGAATCATCTAGCCGATCTTCCGATTGTCCTGGAGATTTGGCGATGCGATCAAAATTTTGGAATAGTTGTTTGGCGTTCAAAGACGACCACAAGCTCCCGTCTCATTGAGTCGAAAGATGGTAAGTTTTACTGACGCTGGATCTGGATATGTATCCTTAATTTGTTGAGTTATCTCTGTTAAAGTTGGAGCGATTAAATACTTTTCTGTCTCAGGATCGATCGCAATATGCCAATTATAATGACTTGTAATTAATTGAGGAGATAATCGATCGAATAAAACTCTACATTGATGAGCCAAAATCTCTCGCTGCAAGGTATCTATGTGTCGCTCTGCTGTGGCGATCGCATTAGGTGGGCGGATACGAGTGCGCCGTTGGTGAGGTGTGCTTGTCACTGAGATATTTTTAGATAAATATCTCTATTTTATAGCAAATCTTAAAAACCTAGCTGCTTACTAATTTTGCCACAGCCTGTTGCAAAATTGAGAGCGAAACTCATCGCAATAACGCCTCTGCCAAAATAGATTTAAGCTCATCGCGTAACATCGCCGCCTGATATTCTGCCTTATCCAGCTTTTCCAGCAATTCCAGCGGATCGCCATGATGATCCGCCACCGTATGCGGATTCTTGAAATCGAGATTGTAATTGCGCCCCTTAATCTCCTCCAGACTTACCCGCCAAGCCACCTCACTTTCCTGTCTGTCGAGCCGCCGCGCCCCGCCCCACCACTCAGTACATGGCTGAAAATGCTCCAACCGAATCGGCTTTGTCATCGAATACGCCTTCTGTCCCTTGGGAATTTGATGCTCGTAGAACCATACCTCCCGCGTCGGTGTCCCCTTCTCAAAAAACAGCAGATTCGTCCCGATGCTGGCATAGGGTTTGAATACACTATTGGGCAATCGGACGATCGTATGTAGATTGCACTCCTCTAGTAGATGCTCCTTCAGCCGCGTCTTCACCCCTTCCCCAAATAGCGAACCATCGGGCAACACCACCGCCGCCCGACCGCCCGATTTGAGCAATCTGACAATTAACGCCAAAAACAGATCAGCCGTCTCCTTGGTCTGAAATTGCTTGGGAAAATTGCTTTCAATTCCGTCTTCTTCTCGCCCTCCAAAGGGTGGATTTGTCAAGATAATATCGACTCGTTCCGCTGCACCATAGCTAATATAGGGACGCGCCAAAGTATTGTCATGACCGACAAAACTCGGATCTTCAATCCCATGTAACAGCATATTCGTCACGCACAGCATGTGGGGTAACTGCTTTTTCTCCACTGCTTTGAGTGCGGATTGCATCGCCTGTTCGTCCGCTACTTTCTTGACATATCGATCGCGCATATGCCGAATCGAGCAAGTCAGAAACCCACCCGTACCGCAAGCCGGATCGAGCAAAACCTCTCCAGGCTTGGGATCAATCGCTTCTACCATAAACCCAGTCACCGCGCGCGGCGTATAAAATTCCCCCGCATTCCCCGCGCTTTGTAAATCATTGAGCAACTGCTCATAAATATCGCCAAAATGCTGTCGATCGGCTAAATTATTGAAGTCTACATCACTAATCTTATTAATCGTCTGGCGTAATAGTTGCCCCGACTTCATATAGTTATTCGTATCCTCAAATAGTCCCCGCACCACCCGACTCCGGTTAGCATCTTTGCCTGTCACAGCTAGATCCTTGAGCATCGGGAATAATGCCGCGTTGATAAAATCCAGCAGCTCATCCCCCGTAATCCCTTCTGGATCTGCCGCCCAGTTGCGCCACTGAAGATTAGGCGGAATCGGCGATTTGTATTCTGGATTCAGTAGCTCCAGCTCAGAATCCTGATCGTCGATAATCTTCAAAAAAAACATCCAACAAAGCTGTGACAGCCGCTGGGCATCCCCATCCACCCCCGAATCTTGACGCATGATGTCCTGAATGGATTTGACAGTATTACGAACGGACATGATGGTTTAGGTGGCGATTGGTGAAGAGATAGCTCCGACATCCATCATAGGCAGTAGCGTTACCTACAGCAAATCGATTAAGATTGTAATGATAATAGGTGCAAATTTTTCTATGTCTGAGATAGTCGATTTCCCAAAGGGAAGGCTCCGCCAACGTGTCAGCTAAAGATGTTTTCCATGATGCAGTCAGACGCGCCTTGGAAAAAGAGCAGTGGGTAATAACTGATGATCCTCTGTTCTTACGGTTTGGGGGTATCGATATGTATATCGATCTGGCAGCAGAACAGTTGATGAGTGCCGAAAAAAATGGCGAAAAAATCGCAGTAGAAATTAAGAGCTTTATCGGAGTATCCGCCACAACCGAGTTTAGTAACGCATTAGGACAGTTTCTCAAATATCAGTTGGCACTAGAAGAAGAACAGCCCGATCGCATTTTATACTTAGCAATCCCTTTTGATGCCTATCGGAGTTTTTTCACGCTCGAATTGCCCCGTCGATTAGTAGAAAGATATCGAGTAAATTTAATTGTGTACGAACCAGAAGCAGAGGCGATATTCAGATGGCAAAAACAGACGAATATGGACAAATAGTTCGAGATATTTTAACTGAATACAGCCAGATCAAAGCAGCTAACGAAGAAGTAGAAGCTGAATTAATTTTCGACTTGGTGCGAAATCGCTACCAGCTCGTACATGTTGGTTGGTCGCGGAAGCAGCGGATCTACGGTTGTGTTTTGCACTTGGATATTCACGACGATAAAATCTGGATTCAGCATGATGGGACTGAGGTAGGGATAGCGAATGAACTGGTAGCTAGAGGCATACCCAAACACGATATTATTATCGGCTTTCATTCTCCCTTCAAGCGTCAGTTTACCGAATTTGCCGTAAATTAACACCTCGCAGCCCAATTAAAATTTGATACTTTGTAGGGGTGGGTTTATGCCAGCAACCATCAATAAATTCCAGAAATCTCAACCAAACCCACCCAACCCCACTAGTAAGTATGCGTGGATGGTAACATTCGCTTTGATACTAGTGGGTGAGGGCGGGTTCGCACGATAGTTATCGTTACACCAGTAATCAATAAGTAGCTAGGTGGAATTAAATATAAAACGATCAAGAGTGTAGTTGTATCGATCGCCACGAGCCTTCATTCCGTTCATCACGGCGACAGCCAAGTCATACTGATTGTCAAATATTCGTCCAGTCAACTCATGATTTTTGA
>JANNDL010000139.1:0-3431 GCA_031387665.1 Chamaesiphon sp. OTE_75_metabat_95
CGAAGCCTCCCTGAAGGGGAATCGTGGCAACGCTAATCCAGCCGAGATAAACAGAAATCGGTAGGTGAATAAACCAGCGTTCTTGCCGTGAAACCCGCTCCCTCCCGATCTCCAGGCGTTGGTACATCACCATCAGCGGTACCAAAATTCCCAACATGGCGAGATTGGACAATGGGAATAGACGGGCAAGAAACAGGTAGATCCAGGCACATTGAAAGATACAGGCGATCGATAGTAAATAGCCACTCCGCCGCAAGCGAGGATTTTCTCGCTGAGTCGGTTGGAGTTGATAAATCCCAAAAGCGATCAAACCGATATAAATCAGCCCCCAAATCGCAAACGCATAATTGGCAGGAATAATCTGAACGGATGCAAATAGAGTATTGGAAAGATTACCAACGCTCACCCCATTGAGCGGAAAGATGTTGGATAAAGTATTAATCACAATACTCCCCACCACGGCGGCGAGAGTCGTTATCTGCCTTTGGAGATCTGGGTTAGAGAGTTTCATGGCTTTCCGTCGTACCGCTTGGGATCTTTCTTTTGCTGCTTGGTTTCATCCGGTGGTGCTTTCGGTTTTTTGGCTTCTTTATTGCCTTTTTTCTCTTTTGACATCACGTTTTTCTCCAATCAATTGAGTACTTGTTAATTCACCGAACTAAACCCAACTCCACTAATTCTTGAGGGGATGCAAGTAGATCGATTCCCACGAAGAAAAACTTATGTTATTCAGTCGCCATCTGGCGTCGAAGCTGATGCCGTCAAGTACTCCGGTATCAAATGGCAGTTAAAATAACTATTCAATAAATTTACAACGCAAATTTATTAACTTCCATACTAAATCAAAGCCGTGAGTTTTTCGTGAGGAATATATTATTTTAATCTATCGTTTTCAAAATAATTATCTTAATATTTAATTTGTTATTCATGAGAATCTTATGATTTTAACTTGCTACATATAGTTGAAAATAGTCAATCAGTCTATATATCTATAGGCTAAGATTAGTTTGAATTTTCCAATCTAATCTCAGCCTATAGGAATAGACACAAACTAAAGTCAATATAAAAAATCTCTCAATATGAATATGAGGAAAAATTTGTTTGGAATATAATTAGATTATATTTTCCAGAGAGGAAGCTATTACAAGGCAAACGTGGCCCTACCGCTAACGATTACTAACTGAACAAAATCTGCTCTCGTTTACTTCCAACTGAGGAAATAGATTCCAGATTCACGCCAATTAATTGAGCGACTCGAATAGCCGAGGTAATTGCGCCACCATGCAAACCGTCACCAAGATAGGCTCCCGCATGATAAGTGTGATTCTCACCATTAGTCGCCACCACTTCATCGCGGTAGCGGAAGGATTCGGTGGTGTACATTGGCGTGTGATGTGCTTGAGTATGAATAATTTGTTCTGGTGCAATTAATTCTTCTAGCTGGAATGATAAGAAATAATGTGGTGGCGATGAGATTTGAAGGTACCCCATACCTACGCCTCCAATCCGCAAGTATGGGGTACCTTCAATATGCGCTAGATCTCGGTCGAGATCCTAACGTTGTGCGCGAACGGCCTGGGCACATTATGGGATCGCTGGCTCATGCACATCCTTTTCTGGATGGAAATGGGCGCACAATCATGGTGCTTCACACAGAACTGGCGTATCGGGCGGGAATCAGTATCGATTGGGTTCAAACTGATTAAGACAGACTATTTAGTTGCACTAACAAAAGAACTTAATGACCCCGAACAGGGATTATCTCCAGCCGTTCATCCGAGATGCAGTAGAACGTCAGCAATCTGCATCGGTATTGAAGTCGTTAAAAGGGCTGGGAGAAACAACGATTGGAGAATAAATGCAGCAGTATTTTTAATTGATTATTGGGAGGTCTTATAGAAATGAACGATCGAATCAGTGCTATTATTTCCAATTCTAAGACCAAGAGAGAGTTTCAAGGTCTAGAATTAGAGGCGATGTCGGAAGCCATAAGTTTTGAAGATCGGATGTACGATCTCAATCGGGGTAAAACTTCCAGAAGATTTTTGATACATGGTGAGGACGAGCAGCAAAATAAGATTTTTTACTCTATTTATAATTTATTTTTGTATTTAGAAGCTGAAAATTATATCAGGAAGCAATCCGGTCATTTTCAAGATTGCTTGAATATTTTAGTAAAGGAGCACGGTGGAAAGTGGATTTTATTTGAGGATGGTAGAATCATTTATTCCGCGATAACACAAGAAGAGATTGAAGCAAAGATTCGGGAGAGAAAGGATTCAGATTACTATAGACCCGCTGACTTTGTTGCTTTTGTGCCATTGCATGTGGAAGATGTGCAGATAAAAACTCCAGCAGAACCTAAAAGTAAAGCGGTTATTGCCGTTGCCGAGATTTTTCGAGCTGCTACCGATCGCGAAAAGTTAGAAATATTCAAAGAAATTTGCGATTTGAGAATTCAATCAATTGGGATTGAGCATCCTGAAGAGTAATTTAAGGTAGCTGATTGAATTTCTCCAAAACAACGCTTACGAACGGTAATCCCCTCAAACCTGCATGGATCGACTCAGTACTGAATATCAAGAACTCCTGATCAGTCTCAAACAGCGGATTCGCACTAGCCAAATTCGGGCGGCTCTGGCAGTTAATCGGGAGTTGATCATACTCTACTGGCAGATTGGGCAGGAAATTCTGTTGAGACAATCTCAGCAAGGTTGGGGTGCAAAAGTCATCGACAGGCTTTCTCAGGATTTGCGAGAGGAGTTCCCCGAAATCAAGGGATTATCTCGCACCAACTTGCTGTACATGAGGGCATTCGCTGAAGCTTATTCGGAGGAGCAAATAGTCCAACAGGTTGTTGGACAAATTCCTTGGGGTCATAACCTGATGATTCTAGACAAGGTGAAGGACTCAGCCGCTCGGCAATGGTATGCCCAACAGGTGACGACGAATGGTTGGTCGCGGAATATACTGGCAATGCAGATTGAGAGTCAGTTATATCAACGCCAAGGTCAGGCTGTAACTAACTTTGAAGCAACTTTACCCCCAGATCGATCCGATCTTGTGAGGGCAACTCTGAAAGATCCGTATCTGTTTGACTTCCTCAGCTTGGGCACAGCAGCTCAGGAACGAGAGCTTGAGAGTGCTTTGGTTCAACATATCGAGAAGTTTTTATTGGAACTGGGGGCGGGTTTTGCGTTCGTAGGCAAACAGTTTCCCTTAGAGGTAGGGGGTCAGGATTTTCGACTGGATTTGCTGTTCTACCATCTCAAACTGCGCTGCTATGTGGTGATTGAGTTGAAAGTGGATGAATTCAAACCAGAGTATGCAGGGAAGTTGAATTTTTACCTATCAGCGGTGGACGATTTGTTGCGCCATCCCAACGATGAGCCGACGATTGGGATATTGCTGTGTCGGTCTAAAAATGGGGT
>JANNDL010000150.1:0-3874 GCA_031387665.1 Chamaesiphon sp. OTE_75_metabat_95
TTTGTACCTGAATTAGCGGTTAATATAGACCGAGATAATTTAGAGTTTTTACCACAAGAATACTTCACCGATCTCATTGAGGGAGACCGCCGAGCGATGGATTTGGTGGTGAGGATTAATTTACGCCGTCGTCCCAATGAGCCAGAAGTGGGTAAAGTGTGGGCAATTATTGATTGTGAACATCAGTCGAGTTCTGAAGCTAATTTTCAGCGGCGGATGTTCTTTTATTTTGCTCAGTTACATCGCCAGTATTTAGAGCCTGTTTATCCAATTGCGATTTTCTCCTTTGATGAACCAAAGCGTCAGGAGCATAATAAATATCGGGTGAGGTTGCCAGGATTGGATATTTTGGAGTTTAATTTCTTGCGGATTCAATTGAATCAGTTGAATTGGCGAGATTTCTTGAAGCAGAAGAATCCGGTGGCTGCGGCGTTGATGTCGAAGATGAAGATTGAGAAAAAGGAGCGGGCGAAGGTAAAGGTTGAATGTTTGAGGGCTATTGCTACTCTCAAATTAGATCCCGCACGGGTATCGATTCTATCGGGGTTTGTGGATACTTATCTCAATCTCAACAATTTAGAGGTGGTGGAGTTCGAGCGGGAAGTTGCTAGTATTAAGAAGGAGACTGAAAAGGAGCAGGTTATGCAAATTGTTACTAGTTGGATGGAGCAGGGCATCGAACAGGGCATCGAACAGGGTGAGCAGAAAGCAACTCTTAAATCAGTTTTGCGGGTATTGCATCGACGGGTGGGTGAGTTGGATGCTGGTGTAAATGAGCGGTTGCAACTATTGTCGGTGAATCAGCTTGAGGATTTATTAGATGCGGCTCTGGATTTTAGTCAGATGGAAGATTTAACTGGTTGGTTGGATACTCATCGGTAGAGATAATTGGCTTCAATGCTTGAAGCTTGCGCGTCGTCTAACGACAATCGACATGTTTAGATTCCCTAGTATTGAGATTGAGCCTCGATCAGAAGTTATCGCTTCGGATAAGATTTTCCGTGGGCACCTACCTGCCCACCCTACGGCTGAATTACTGCTAGTCTCTTGATAGCATTATCATTCTCAATCCCTCTTCAAGATCCCTGCAAATATCATGATCCTTAACTTCCTTTAAAAGAACTTCTTTAGAAAAATCGACAATAAATTTTACAGGGATATTTTTCTCCTTAATTTCGTAAGGATAAAAGTCTATATTATCTCCCCAAGTATATTGCAATCTGCTAATGTCTATAATCATCCCAATAGGCATTGTCACATCACAGATCTCCTGCATTCTATAGGATATAAAATTACCATCCCCATCTCCTCCAGATCCATATCTATAATCTCCCCAAAAATTTATTAAAACTATATTTGTATCTTTATTACTCTCTGACAATCTAAATGATTGACATCTTACATGACTTTCCTCTATAGAATACGGATCCATTTTTGCTTTTTTCAAGAAATCATTAAAATCAGACTCTTTAAATTTACGATAGAAACGTTTATTTGCAATCATGAAGTTAATTACATTATTCATTCCAGAAAGAACCGAGGTAGTTTTCTGATATTCAAGTAATTGCTTGCCAAATGTGTCCAGCAATTGATCATCTTTAAATACCACACAAAAATCTCTATGAAATCTTTGATATTTTTCAAATAGTATGTTGATTTCAGACGAATTTATAATTTCCAACTGGGTGAAATCAATCAAGAGAATAGCACCAAATTCAATGGAAGTTAATACTTCTTCGCACCTCCACTTAATGAATTTTACGTCAGTAAAACTTTGGCATAATCCTTCAAATTTTGCTTGTACAAATGTTTGCCCTGTTTTCTTAGAGTAAGCAGCGTGATATTTGTACTTGATTGATGGACTATCTAAGTCATTTGACACTAAAATAATGTGATTAATACTCATATATTCCACTTGCTATAAAAAATAGTGGGATTACCCCCTGTAGGTTGGGTTGAGCCTCGAAACCCAACAACCCCAGCGTTAACGGAACGATCAATTAAAATTATCGGGCATCTCTACATCTCCTGAATTCGAGCGCATGACGTACCAAAGATAATCGACATTGATGATGTTGGGTTTCATTCTTCAACCCAACCTACAGATCTATCAATTATCAACTAACCTACCATCTTTGCATTTCGACTAGATCGATACACAATTGATTGATGGCGGCTAAATCGGGATGATGGGGGAGAGTAGAAGTCTCATAGGCTCGATCGAGTTCTGCCATCAAATCATCAGAAATTTTGGTTACTTGTTCATAGGTAAACTCACCGTTGATAATAGCTTTGAGTTCATCAGCATCGCCGACATCCTGTCGATCGACAAATACCTCACCAGACTGTAAAATCTCTAAGCCACTGCGGAGTAATCTGATGCAATGCATCGCATGTTTGAGATCGAAGCCCGATTGTTTTTCCATACCCGCACGGGCGGGATTACGATTTGTTTTCCAGGATTGGTAAGCGTTCCATTCCCGCAGGGCATTTTGATATTGTTGACTTTTTTGGAGTAGCTTAATAAAATCACCGCGACTATTAGTGAGATTTTGGGTGTATTCAATTACATCATCAGTGAGATTATGTTGTTTCAATAATCCCTTATAGTCGATATCTCCAGTTAATAACTGATGTAGCTCTTGGGCTTCGGATAGATATTCGATTTTACCTCGGACTAAACTATACAGATATTCGAGAAAAGCATGTAACTCTTCCCTGTTGAGTGGACGTTCAGCGATCAGACCAAATTTTTCAGGAGTTGGTTTCTCTTGGGGTGGATCGAGTAGCCATTTTCGATGAGATTCAATCTTTTTGACTTGGGCAAACGCATAGCCGGAATAAGTGTGCTTTACCCGCTTGCTGAGGAATATCTGTCGATGTTCGAGCAGGTATTTACCAACTTCAGTTTTGACTGGATATTGCTTCAACCACAGCAATTCTAAAATATTGGGGTTGGCTCCAGCTAATAGTTGAATAAACTTTTTTAGCTCGTAGATAACTGTATCTTTTTCACCGTTGAGAAAATCAAAAATTCCAGGCTCAGTATCCCAGCCAGCATCTTTTTGCTCGACTTTATCCAGTCCTAAATAGTAGGATTTACCCGCAATAAATACCCCCCGATAGTCGAGATCGGATTCGGGACGATTCAAGCCATAGCCGTGGCTACCAGCTAGTCCAATTAGGATCGTGCGGGGTTCTACTTCTAGGCGTTGCATTGAGAATTGGTGGATGGTGGATGGTGATTGGTGGATGGTGAACCCACTTATTAGGTATTCGCTGATTGGTGCAGAATCAAGCGATTGCCGTCGGGATCGTAGGCGTAGATTTCCCGTCCGTGGGAGGCGGTGGTGATTTGTCCGGTGGGAGCATAGCCGAGTTGAGCTAATAGATCGATCGAATCTTCCAGACTAACCACCTCCAAGCATAGACTCATCCCACTCTGACGAGGATGTTGAAATTCAGCATAGTTGCTGGGCTTGGGACAGAAAATACCTAACTTCAAGCCTGGAACCGAAAATTCAGCATAGACATCGGGCAGATGTGGTTTGGGCGGGCTTCCCAGAAATTTGGTGTAAAATTCCACTACCACCTCGAAATTAATACTTGCGATCGTCACAAAAGCACCAGTCAGCATAAATATTACATCAAAACCTTTCGATCGGTTAACTAAGTATCAGTAGGGCTGTGAAAAATAGATTGTGTCTAAAATCTAGCTGGTGGGCAATGCCCACCCAGCCCCTTCAACGTGTATAAATACCTAGTGCTAGGATGGCGTAAATTGGTGCTTAAAGTGAGCGATACTAATAGTTGAGGGGCAAGCCATAATTGAAAAAGCAGAGAAGTGGCATCCTATATTCATAAAAACTGGGGG
>JANNDL010000194.1:0-3363 GCA_031387665.1 Chamaesiphon sp. OTE_75_metabat_95
GTTATTTCCTAATTAAAGGCGATACCGATCCCCAGATCGTGCGCGAATTTTTTGGTCGAATTGCTACTGAGGAAGGGGTGGAATTCGATCGCTTGCGGTTCTTGGGGAAGGTGGCTGATGAGTATACCCACCGTGCTAATCTGGCGATCGCAGACGTAGTTCTCGACACTTTCCCATACAATGGTGCCACCACAACCCTCGAAACCCTCTGGATGGGGATTCCGATGGTGACGCAGGTTGGGCAACAATTCGCAGCACGGAATAGCTATACCTTTATGCTCAATGCCGGAATTGAGGAAGGAATTGCTTGGAGCCAAGAAGAGTATATCGAGTGGGGGATTAAGTTGGGACTCGATCGCGATCTCCGCGATAAGATTGCTGGTAAACTGCGATCGGGTAGAACTACTGCACCTGTTTGGAATGCCAAACAATTTACCCTCGATATGGAGGATGCTTATCGTCAGATGTGGGCGATTTATCAAGAGCAAAATAGTAACAAATCGATCGAGGATTACTCGAATAACTAATATAAAAATTAAGGGTAGGGGCACGAATTGCCTCTACCCTTAATTTTTGAAATGCTATTTATTTCCTAAACAGCCGTCTCTACCAAAGTTTCTACTGGTGCTTCCAGAGCTGCCGCTTTTACCTTAGCTTCACCGATGAGGAATTCATCAATTTGTGCTTGAATCTCCTTGCGGACAATGCCTCTGTACTCTAGGAAGTGTTCGATTTGGGCACAAACACCCAAATAGCTGCTAACCCCACCTGGATTGACCTGGAACATGCTCCAGAGGTTGCGCCAGAACTGCCAGCGGGTGGAGCGAACTACTCCTTGTCTCCAGCAGATAGTTAGGAAGGCTTGAATGACGATCCAACTGATTGGCTTCTTGCGTCCTTCACCTTTGTCAGGGTAGGTTGCTTGTCCCAGGGTGAGAAAGTGGCGGTAGGTGCGATCGAGGAACTTCGATGGCTCGTATAATTCATCAAAGGCATCCATGTACTCGTAGGCGATTTCTTCGAGTGGACGGGTGGGGACAAAGTTCATCAACGTGGTTTGGTTGATGTTGGCACCTTCTACCCGCATTCTGCCTTCTTTGGTCAACCGATGCCAGAGTGCGGTATCGGGCAATGCTTGGAGCATACTAAATACAGCGGTGGGGATATTTGTCTGTTCGACAAATTTAACGATTCGTTGTCCTGCACCTTTTTTCTCACCGTCAAAGCCGATGATAAATCCTGCCATGACGCGGATGCCCGCTGCGGCGATTTTGTCTACAGCTTCACTGAGGGAACTGCGGGTATTTTGGTGTTTCTGAGTCAGTGCGAGGCTTTCTTCATCTGGTGTTTCGATGCCTAAGAAGACAGCACCAAAGTTACATTTGACCATCTCATCGAGCAACTCTTGATCATTTGCCAGATCGACAGAAGCTTCAGTGGCAAAGGAGAAGGGATACTTGTGCTCGATCATCCACGGCAATAGTTCTTTCAGGAACAGTTTGACGTTGCGTTTGTTGCCGATGAAGTTATCATCAACCATGAAGATACTCCGCCGCCAGCCCAATTCGTAGAGATAATCAAGTTCTTTGAGCAGTTGCGCTGGTGCTTTGGTGCGAGGTTTGCGACCGTAGAGGACGATGATATCGCAGAACTCACACTGGAACGGACAACCGCGTGAAAACTGGACGGACATCTCAGCATACGCATCAAATTCTAGCAGCTCAAATCTTGGTACAGGCGTAATGGTGACATCGGGGCGTTCGCCATTGGGCGCGCGGAATGTTCCAGACTGTTGCCCCTGAGTTACGGCTTCAACAAATAGGGGAATAGTTAATTCGCCTTCATCTAGAATTAAATAATCGGCAATATCTGAAACTTCGTGGGGTAATGCGGTTGGGTAAGGGCCACCGACAGCGACTTTTTTGCCACGACGTTTGGCTTCCTGCATCTGGGCGATGAGATCTGGCTTCTGGACGATCATCGCTGAGCAGATTACCATTTCTGACCAATCCCATTCGGCTTCTGTCACCTCGCGCACATTCAAATCGACGAGCTTGTAGTTCCACTCTTGGGGGAGGATTGCGGCGACGGTGATCAGCCCCAGTGGTGGTAGCATAGCTTTGCGACCGAGGAGTTCGATGGTTTTCTCGAATGACCAAAAACTTTTGGGGAAGCGAGGATAGAGGAGCAGAACGTTCATAAATATATTCTCCAGATAACGGCATTCCTCGTTAGGTGGAATGATGGACGCATGTAACTTGTTGACTCTAGTTTAATTGGTTTTGTTTCTTTGGGGGATTATTTAGTTTGAAAACTTTCGATATTTAATTATTAGCAAAATCAGCCGGATTTTGATCGCGGCGATGATTGAAGGGAATTGGTGTACCTTGAGCATCACCAACTAGGGTTGCAGTTGCCTCTAGAGCCGTCCTCAGTCGCTTGGCTGCATAAATCGACATGTCGCGTGGTACATTGATGCGATCGCGGACATAACGCAGTACAGCATCAGATCCTGACGGTGGCGGGCAAGCAATGTCGGTAATCATTGATGTCAATGCACATCGCAAGGCTGTATCAACTAATAATTTATCATTCGCAGGATTGGCACGAATAACATTCTGATGATGCTTAATCGTGCGATAGAGTGCTTCCGTTCGGGCGGTTTCGGGTTCTGGAAAAGTTGCATCTGGTAAACCGTACCAATCACCGTGATCTATTCTTGCTTTGTTGATCAGCATCTGGGGTTCCCCGTTTTCCCAGCAGCCGCCCATTTGGGGTGGTAGATCGTGGACGTGAGTGTGGAAATCGCTTTGAGTGCCCCGATAGGTTGCGCGACTTTCCATTGCATCAAACCAAGCAGCCAAGCGAGGATTTTCTTCGCGCAGGGAGTAGCCTTTGTAATAGTACAAGCTGGCATTCATCCGCTCGACGTAGGGTGTGAAAATCACATCAGCAGTGCCAAATTCTCGGAGAAAATAGGCTCCAGGTGTGCTAGCTAGCGCAGCTTCTACCATTTTGACAACATCCACAAACTGCTGCTGATTTTGCTGTTCTGCCTGGACTGAATTTGCTGGACGACACAGCCAGTTACACCATGCTCGAAATAATAGTCGCTCCAACTGACGTAGAGGGATAACTGCGGGATCTTTCATGCCTAAACTCAGCACGCCAAAAGCCTTTTCTAGGGCTAACAAAATATCATCACTCTCAGTAACAATCCGCCCATCTAGCTCAATGGCTGGTAGCATTCCTGAAGGCACTTTACGCTTGTACCAGCTCTCTTTCTCGCCGTAGCAAAACATCGTTACTTTTTCGATCCGGTAGGGAATTTGTTTCTCCTCTAGCCACAGCCAAATTTTTTGA
>JANNDL010000200.1:0-23335 GCA_031387665.1 Chamaesiphon sp. OTE_75_metabat_95
TCCTACGAGATCTCCCATTCTTCCCACTATCAATTATCAATTATCAATTATCAATTCTCAATTATCAATTACTTATAAAGAGCTTGTCGATCGAACCCTGCTTTGTCGAGAAATTTATAAGCAATTTGCAACCGCTGTTCGGCAATAATTGCACGGCTTTCTAGTTCTTGAAACTTAGCTTCAGTTTCCTGATTTAACTTCGCTTGCTCTTTGAGCTTTGCTTCCAATTCACTAATTACTAGCATTACCCGATCTGGATCGACTTTTAGCTGCTTTTCCTGAATTTTCTTGGCTAAATCTGCGGAGATCGATTGGGAATAAGGTTTAGCTCTAGTAGTGCTATCAACTGGCTCAACTGCTGCTAGCAGTGCAGCTTGAGATTCCTGTACAGCTTGCGATTGATTGCTTTGAGCTAGCCACAAGACCTTGTTGTCGCGTTTGAGGACGAGTTGACCTGCGATCGTTTTAATCGTGAATGTACCTGCATTGACAACAATACCTTGAACTGGGTACCAATTATCTTTGAAGTTGACCAAAATATCCATATTAAACCGTTGTTTATTTTGAAATCTTTCAGTCGGCCACCATTTTTTCCACAGAACCGATGGATCGGTATAAGAAATCTTATAACCAGCAGGGGTAACATAATGCTTGTATTCGACAAATCCAGTTCGATTAGCATCACCAATTAGCACAAAGTCTCGATCGATCAAGCATTCATCGATTAGTTTTGAGAATGGTGAACTATGCTTGATAATTACAGTTCGTGGCTTGGTTTGGAGATACATAATTGCGATAGCATCACCACTGCGCGTCAGCAGTTGAGACGCGCCACCATTGACTTCCAGCCGGAGATTAGTACTAGCTAAAAGTTGATTGCTACCTTGGGCAAATTTTTCTACTAGTTTGGTATCATCTAGCTCAAATATATTTGATTTGATCGATAGTTCGCTAATCATGTTAGTTAATATAAAATTTGAGAAAATAAATAATTTAGTAGAATTGCCCGATTGCTGGTAGTTTGTGGAGTAAATTTAGATATATCGTAGGGTAGGCAGCGGCTCGCGTAACTCCTGACGGAGAGGCTATTGCTCTTGGCGTTAGCCTGCCGTAGGCACAGGCAAACGCTCCGCTACCGCCAACGTCGGGTTTCCCGACGGTTTAGCGAGACAAGACGCTGCCCACCAGCTAGGATCTTCGTGGAGATTCAACTTTGTATTGGAGTACTCCTTAATTCAATAGTACCCATCTCGATCGACTTAAATCGCTAATCGCCTGAATGTGCAGCACAACAACCATCGAATACGCCAATCATAGCCAACGACTTAATTGATTCGTATCCGACAAATGTATGAGTTTGCTCAGATGCTGGATTGAATAAAGAGTTACTGGTGTTTTGGTGGATGGTGAATAGTGGAGGTACTTGAGAGTACTTCATTGAATAGAATTGGACTAGCTCAAAACTTCTCCCACCGCCAATCTCATGCCATTGACTAAATCTGTACCAGATTGAGGACGTTTGCCTGCTAGTTGGACTTCTCGCAGCAGCAGACAGCCAGAGCCAGTTTGAATAATCGGCCCTAAACCTTTGACAATTTTAACGATCGATCCAGGTATACTAGCACTAAGATCTAAACTAGCTATTTCAAGAATTAACTTCTGAATTTCTGGGGGTAAGTCAGCTTCAAACTCTGATGACAATGGCAGTGTTGCCAAAATTTTGAGAGGCTGTGCGCGGAAAATTGCGACACAATTTGGATAAAAGCCCCGAATTTGATTATGCAGTGCCCTGTTCGATCGAGTCCAGTCAATTAGGTACTCTGACTTCTGAATTGGCGGTGCCGCAATCGTGTCCAGATGTGCTTGGGGAATGGGTGTAATGCGATCGAGGTTTAGAATAGTCTCAACTAGTAAATCAGCACCTGCAAGGGCTAATTTTGCCGCAAGTTCATCCGCATTATCGCTCAGATTTACCGGAGTCTCGTACTTGAGCAGCATCGCCCCCGTATCCATCCCCGCATCCATCAGCATGGTGGTAATACCTGTAACTGCTACCCCATCAGTCAAGCAGCGTTGAATCGGAGCTGCGCCGCGATAGAGGGGTAAAAGCGAACCATGAACGTTGATACATCCTGATTTCGGTAAGTCGAGAATTTTCTGCGATAATATCTGCCCGTAGGCTACCACTACAAATATATCCGCTTGGAGAGCGCGGAGGGACTCGATCGTTTCAGGATCTTTCTTAATCCGTGCTGGTTGCCATACTAGAAGTTGATGCTTTGTCGCCAGCTCTTTAATCGGCGACGGCACGAGCTGACTTCCTCTCCCCCGTTTCTTATCTGGCTGTGTCACCACACCAACTACCTCGAAGGCTGGGTTGGCTAAGAGTTTTTCGAGGGTGGGAATAGCAAATGTGGGTGTACCGAAGAAGATGATTCGCATGAATTGGTGAATGGTGGATGGCTTGCACTGTTCGCGTAGCGTCTGCCTTAGCAGAGCGTAGTCGAAGTGTGATTGATTGTATGTTTGGTTCCATTTGCCTTAAAAGACACAACCCAACATTTCTAAAAATGCTGGGTTGTGATCACTTGTGCTGAGATCGGGATTGCAAAAACAGTGAAAGTTTACCAGTTTAAATCGATACACCATTCACCATTCACACTTCGACTACGCTCTGCTAAGGCAGACGCTACGCGAACAGTGCAAGCCATCCACCATCCACCTACTTAACAGCAACTCGTTGCTCTAAACTCGCCTGCAACATTGGTGTCTTGCTTACCGAATCATTCGCAATCGTAAACAGCGGATTCGACAGAATACCTGCGAGGGTTGTCGCTACTAAAGTTAGCAGGGTAGCTACCTGTAGCGAACGCATTCCTGGTAGATTCCAATTTGTCACAGGGTAATTTTTAACCACATCAGACATCTCCTGCGGTTCTTTGACTACCATCATCTTGACGACGCGGAGGTAGTAATAGATTGAGACAACGCTGGTAACTAGAGCGAGTAATACCAACCCATAAGCACCAGCTTTCCAGCCAGCCCAGAATATGTAGATTTTACCAAAGAATCCAGCCAGGGGTGGAATTCCACCTAGTGAGAGGAGACAAATACTCAGAGCAAGGGTGAGGAAGGGATCCTTTTGATATAAACCAGCATAGTCGCTAATTCGATCGGTACCTGTCCGCAGTGCGAAGAGAATTACGCAGGTAAAGGCACCCAAGTTCATGAACAGATACACAAACAGGTAAAACACCATACTCGCATAACCAGTATCAGTGCCGATTACCATCCCAATCATCACAAATCCAGCCTGTGCGATCGAAGAATATGCTAGCATCCGCTTCATACTCGTCTGCGCCAGAGCCACGATATTGCCCAACACCATACTCAAAACAGCAAGAGCAGTGAAGACAAAGTGCCATTCGGCGATTACCTGTGGGAAAGCTGTCACCAGCAACCGAATCGCCATCGCAAATCCCGCCGCTTTGGAACCAACAGACAAAAAAGCAACTACCGGAGTCGGCGAACCTTCATAAACATCGGGAGTCCACTGGTGAAAAGGTACCGCCGAGATCTTGAACGCAATCCCCGCAATCACAAATACCAGCGAGACAATCAAGCCCAAGGATAGATTACCAGTAGAACTAGCAATCCCCGCAGCGATTTCTGGCAATGTGGTTTCGCCACCAGATAGTCCATACAGGAGCGAGATCCCGTATAGGAACACAGCCGAACTCGATGCACCGATTAGTAAGTACTTCAGGGCAGCTTCATTCGATCGAGGATCTCGTTTCATGTACCCAGTCATCAGGTAGGATGAGATACTCAGGGTTTCCAGCGACACAAAAATCGTCACTAGTTCCGTCGCCCCAGATAGCAGCATCCCGCCGAGTGTAGCTGTCAGCAAAATCATCACAAACTCAGCCAAAGCTGTACCTGTCTGCTCCACATAACTAACCGACATCAAAATTGTCACCGCCGCAGCCAGGACAATAATCCCCCGAAACACCACACTCAGAGGATCGCTGCTAAACGCCCCAAAAAATGACACGGGATTGGGATTATCCCACTGTACTACTAGGGCGGCGATCGATACCAGTAGTCCGCCCACCGCAACATAACAAAGATTTCGCGCCCCACTGCGCCCCACAATCAAATCGCCAATCAGCACAGTGAGTAAAGTGAGCACCACGATTCCCTCTGGTAGAATCGCTCCAGCATTTAGCTGAGTAACTAAACTATTAAAATCCATAAGTATTTAACTATATATAAGAACCGAGCACTACTCAGTACGATCTTGATTTTACCGTAATGCCGTTACAGGAGAGTTTAGATCGGTCATGACTTAACATTCTTGCAACCCAAATATCTCTCAGTCCCCCAGTCTCTTACTCCCTCACTGGTAACGCACAACAATTAATATCATCCAGACAAACCTTGCCCCATTGCAGTGCCCAGCGAACTAATGTGACGCGATTGTCTACACCTTCCCCAGCCTTTTTGAGAATATTGCTGATATGATTGTCCACAGTTCGCTTACTAATTGCTAATCGATCGGCAATTTCCTCATTAGTTAATCCAGCAGTTACGAGTTCGATTATTTCTATTTCTCGATCGGATAGTTGAGCAGGTGTCTGAAGCTTATCATCATTGGTCATCATCACTGCCTTAGTATTTCTAGAGTCCGATCTTTACTTGTGCGATTCTCCAGCGGAGAGGCGATACCAAAGATTCTAATCCCTTTACCTGCCAAACTGCCATGAATTGCAACACCCAGCATCAGTCCTAAATCCGGCAATAGCTTGTCATCACTCGCCCACAGCAACGTAGCTTTGCATAGTAGCCCAAGCTAACTGGATCCGCTGTGTTGTCGCTCAAGACATCGATTCCAATCCCATTTCGCCCCATTTGTATCCCTGAACTGTGAAGATACTGCAAGTCACCCAGATGCAACGCGACGTGATCTGTTTTTTCGGGTGTGCCAAAAAATATCAGATCTCCAGGCAACATTTCCGCCACAGCAATGTGCTGGGTAAAAGCTTCCTGCTGATAAGAGTCACGCGGTAGCCAGATCCCCTGAGACTGAAATGCCGCCTGCATCAAACCCGAACAATCATAGTTAGGTGCCACCGTACCGCCCCACAGATACCGATTGGGTACATTCATTGCTGCCTGTGCAAAAGCAACAATTGCGGGTATTCTAGCCGCAATTACTGCTCTATCTACCTGTACTGACTGATAAATGTCTGTCGCTAATTCCAGTTGCTCCAGATCCGCCAGCTTCAACCAAGCTGGATAGTCATCCTCACACAACCGCACCCGCATCGCCTGTCCTTCAGGAGTCAGGAATTCAAGCCGCAGATGTCGATTTTCTGCGGCTTGAGTTGCTAATCCGGCGCAAAGTGGGGAACTGTAAAGATCCAGATTAACTCGGCACCGATATTCACTTTTCAGAGACAAGTCAATCATAGTTCGGTAAATTTAACTAAGCCCCAACAGCTTCTTTCGCGGCATACATTACTTCTAGAGTAATTATATCCTGACCACGATCGCGTGCAAATTTTTCGGTATTCCGTTTGACTTTACCACGGACAAATCCAGGCACCTTATTCAGTTCAGCTTGGGCTTCTTTATTCCAACCCAAGCCAGTATCAGCAGAGATCCCTTTAGTAATTACTTCCTTGGTATCATGTCCACCAAAGATTTCCAATAGGTGATCTTCCATCCCTAACGTAAAGGAATTGTAAATCAAATCTACAACTTGATTCGTGCCTTCATAACCCAAGAATGGCTTGTAGCCAATCGGGAAATTCTGAACGTGAATTGGGGCTGAAATTACGCCAGTGGGAATATTTAAGCGTTTCCCAACGTGGCGTTCCATTTGGGTGCCAAAGATTGCAGAGGGTTCACTTTGAGCAATGCGATCGCCAATTAAGCCATGATCGTCTGAGATAATTACTTCATCACAGTAGCCCTCAACTTCCTTGCGGAACCATTCTTCATCTGGCTTGCAGAAAGTCCCCGCCCAGACGACGTGAATTCCCATCTCACGGGTGAGAATCTTGGTAATCGCGGCTGCATGGGTGGCATCACCATATACTACCGCTTTCTTGCCAGTTAGATTTTGACAGTCGATCGAACGTGAGAACCATGCCGCTTGGGAAACGTGGATCGTTTGCTCGTTGATAAAGTCTTCATAATTTACATCCGCACCACCCGCATTTAGGATCGTTTGAATCTTGCGGATGCAGCGAGCAGTCTCAACTACGCCCATTGGGGTAATATCGACGCAGGGCATCCCGAATTCTGCTGCGAGGTAATCTGTGGTCATTGGTCCCAATTCGCGGTAGGGAGCGAGGTTAAACCAGGCTTGGGGGAGACTTTTGAGTTCGGCTACTGTCGCACCTTCGGGGATAACTGCATTGATCGTAATCCCTAGCTCACCCATCAATTTTTTGAGTTCGGTACAGTCGTGATTATTGTGGAACGCCAGAGTCGAAATCCCAATAATATTTACCGATGGCTTCTCTGTCTTTTGGGTGACTAAATCACCCTTCTTGCGCCCCTTTTCAATATAAAACTGAACGATCTGCTGTAGAGTTCGATCGGCAGCCTGCATCTCATTGAAGCGATAATGATTGACATCTGCTAGCAAGACATCCGCCTTTGCTTCGAGAGCTGCTCGTTGGACAAAATTGGCGAGATCTTCTTGAAGAATACTAGAGGTACAAGTAGGTGTCAGAACGATCAAATCTGGATGCTCTTCCGCATCCTTGCGGGTGATGTTATCTACCACCTTTTCCTGAGAACCGCGCGAGAGTACATGTCGATCGACTACGCTGGTAGTTACTGGTGTAAAGTCCCGTTCCCGCGATAGCATCGATCTCATCACGTTGAAATAATCATCGCCGATCGGGGCGTGCATGATCGCATGAACATTTTTAAACGAAGTCGCCACGCGCAAAGTCCCAATGTGAGCGGGAGCAGCGTACATCCAATAAGCTAATTTCATATCTCTTTACCTTAATCCTGTGTCGATCGGTCGATTCTACTCAGATTGTCGCAAACAAGTTTGAGGTTGAGACACGATCGAGTAAAAATTTAACTTAATATCTAGCAACAATGCCAAAGATGATAATTAGACATTATCCTCTCCTGGTTAATGACTATCCTAGCTGGAGTAAAATTTCTACCAGTCGATAGACATGGGTTCCCAATGTTGGCGGCCAATTTTGCTGAGGATCTGAATGCAGTGTTTTAGCGCGTTCTACTGCGTTAGCAAGATGGGGTTCATACGGTGATAAATTGAGATTGCTACTATTGCAACTTCCTAATATTTTACCTAGACTTGATTTAAACTGTTTGCAAGTTTTGTCTTCAGGATCTAAATCGCCAAAATGAAGGCATAACCAAACTTCAAAACATGGATTACTCACAGCTAGATGATAACCTCTTTGTTTAGCTTCACGACAAATTTGGCTTAGTTCTCCGTCTTTATTCCATCGATCGACATCAATCACCAGCCATAGCATATCATCTTCATCAAGGTCGAATTGTTCTTTAAATGAATTTAATCGATCGAATACATACTTAGGGGCAGATTTATTGTCACTGCCAGTCGCCAATACCTCTATTTTAATCCGACTACTTCCAAATGTCTCAAAATACTTTTTTCAGTAACAGCACCTTCTGTCGCAATCACAAAAAGTCTGGCATCACGGCGATCGTGCTGACGGTCAAGTAATTTAGTTCGATTGATTTTACTCATTACGTTAATGCTCGATCGTCTCCATTTTTGCATCTCGATCTCGACTGTTCCAGCCTAAACTTTCAGGATCTCCAAAGAAAGGAATGGCACCAAATCGACCATTCAGATAGCCTTTTTCAATCTTCAAATCGGGTCGAGTCTTGAATTCTGCTAATGAATATAAGTTTGATGATCCTTGCCTATCTTTTTCAACGAACCAAATTTCATCGCGACGGAGCAAGTCTAAATCAAGCAGATTTGTATCATGGGTTGTAAGTATTAATTGATTACCCTTGTTTCCAGATTCTATCGTTCTCTTCATGAAGAAGTAAGAAAGTAAAGGATGTAATCGCAGATCTATCTCATCAATAAAAATCACTTCTTCATCAGAATATTGAAGTAAGAAAAGCACTGGAATTAAATTAATTAAACGCTGACTTCCTTCCGATTCTTCTTCCATAGTGAAATCAACAAGACTTCCATTACTATGACGATGCTGAGTTATCATCTGAATTAGTTTAAGTTTCTCATGCTCATTTTTAATAACAACGTACTGATTACCATTAGCACCATCTATTAATGCAGCGTTATGATCTTTTTCTGAAAATTCTTCCAGAAATTCATCTTTATCTAGTTTTGACATATTAGGAAAATGCTTGTCAAAATCTAGCTCTACTTCTTTTGCTTCAATTCCATCAATGCCTGTCCCAGACAATCTCATAATTTCACAAAGGAAATCAGTGAATGATTTATCTCTTGATGCAGCTACTTCCAACTTGGTAACATCAGAGTCTGCCGAAATAATGGTCAACACATTTGCGAACCAATTAGCAACTGGAAATAAAGCCTCCACATTATGATCGATTGCTTCGGTTAACAATAGTTGGTTTGGACGAGTACCTTCTGCAACAAACTCCAGGAATTGCTTGCGTCTTTGACTTTTACCTGTCAGCGGCAAACCATAGTCTACGCTAGTTTTCTTATCAGAGGATGTGATTCGCTCAAAATACATCACCTCTTTCTTCTTACCAGGTGGAATAGCATGAAGCCATTCTTCCAGGATTTGTTCTCGATTTAATTTGAATCCGTAAGAATATCGAGCATCTTGGTGTGTAAATATGAATTCAAATTTACTAGGTTTCTTACTATAATCTCCCAGCTTGAAAGTAGATACAGGAATAGATCGATTGCTGCGAGTGCCTTCTAAGATCAGATCTTTGGCAAAAATTAGAGCCTTAATCAAATTTGATTTACCTGCTGCATTTGCACCATAAATTGCAGCAATCGGTAGTACTTGTCTCCCTTTACCTGCGGCATCTTCAATTAGCCGATCTGCATGTTGTCGATCGCTACTAACTCCTACCATACTAAAAGTAACTTCATCTCTAAATGACAAAAAGTTTTCGATAGTTAGTTGAATTAGCATCGTTTTTTATTCACAGAATTTTTACTTTATTCTGCCCTTATTACGATCTTACGCTGAAAATGAATCTTTTAGGAGAAAAAATCTCCTAAAGTTGCTGCTACGATACTTAAGAAATATCGCCCAAATACCGCTGAAGGTAGGGTGAAAATACCTCGTAGATCAGCGTCAATGGCTGCCCGCGATGCCAGAATACATAATGACGACCCCAAAATGGCCCCGCCTCGCCAAATGCCTCAGCGAGTATAGGTGACTCACCGTAATAGATCCCCTGGACATCCCGATATAACTCAGTTCGCAACTTTGCCAAACTCGCCCAAATCGGTAACGACTTATTCTCCAGATACTCATCCACATGCCGCGCTTCCCACCAGGATGTAGCGTAAGCCAGCCGTTGCCCCGAAGCCGTCCGTAACCATACCTGACGACGCACCCTCGGTCCTGGCACCACCTGGAGCGAACTGGGGGCATTGTCATTATCCATCCCGATCGAGGACATATCAATCACATCTACCTCCGTCGGTTCCCCCGTCAGCAGTTGCAAATGTCGCGTCGGCGATCCATCACCGAGCAATAGTATCTGCCATGCGGGTGGTAACTGCTGATGGGGTAAGCCAGTTTGGACTAGATCTGCTCCCCCTTGCCAAATTGGTTCGAGGGCGTTCCAGCCAGTCAAAATTGAAGTTGTGGTCAGAGGGTTGGGATCGATCGTCAAAATACTTAATAAATATTAATGTTGCTATCTACTATGATAGATCGATTAAAATTTGGGTCAATAACAAACCTGTCTCGATCGAACAATCGAGACAGGTTAAAAGATTAAAATCTAGTGAATTATTGATTTAGATGCTGGAGCATCCAAGATTTTGCGGAAGACTATCTAAGCTTCTTCGGTTGCGGCTGCTTCGCCTTCACCTTCGGATGCAGTTTCTTCAGTGGCTTCTGGTTCTGCTACTTTGATGACTGGGGGCTTGGCTTTGCTGGGTTTGGGGCCTCTCATGAGGGCGAGATTTTCGGGTGCTCTGGGTTCATCTCTCTTGTTAGAGTCTCTTCTGCCACCTTTGTCTCCACCACCTTTGGAACCACCTTTTTTGGGGGCTTCGGAAGATCTGGGGGTACCGTCGCCCTCAACTGGGGGATTTTGACGATCGGCTTTCTTGATTGGACGGTCTACCATTGTTCGGTTTTGAATTACTATTGGTATCTTAGCTTGTCAGGGCACAATCTCTCAGACCGATCTGCAACATTGTCAGATCTGCATCTACTTCCTCATAGTGCCCAAAATTGAAATGTTTCGCACTATTGTATTTAACATTACTTTGCACAAAGTTGCTTTCTCGGTGAGGCTTCCCTATACTGAGAGCCGATGCATGACAAAGTAGAACGAATTGAATCGGTAAAAGCGGGCAGCCTGGGTGGGATTACCGCAGGCGTTGGCTATGTTTTGATCGCGATGCTCGAAACACCGATTTTACCAGAATATTCGAGATCGTTGATCAGTCTGGGTTTAGCAGCGGCAATCTCGATCGTCACAGGCTTTTTATTTGGGATTACTTACCGTTATATCATTCGCACCGATCGCAATGACCATCTCAATTCTGGTGCAGTATTAGCTTTTGGCTTGGTGCGCGGGTTGGCACAGATCGATGTGAGTAATTTTGAGCGATCCCAAATCTGGCTTGACATATCAATCGTCGCTGAGAGTATTTTACTATTCTCAATTGCGCGTTATGCGATCGATCGGGCGTTGGTGGCAGGTTGGGTGCTACCGTTTCTACAACAAATTGATTCTTCGCGGAGTGATGGCTAAATATGACTGCTGACGCATTATTCGATCGACTCAAACATCCTAATCCTAATTTACGCGATCGAGCGATGATCGAACTAGTCGAGACTCGTGATGAGACGACGATTCCACGACTGATTGAGATTCTGGATGATGCAGATACTACCTATCGGCGGGCTGCTGTAAAAACGTTGGGTGCGATCGGGGTTGATACGGTACCATTTTTAGTATCGCTGTTGGCGACTAGTGACAATGTTACAGTCAGAGGTAGTGCCGTTAAAGCTTTTGCACAGGTGATTCTCAACTATCCTGAGGTGCCGTTCCCAGCGGAAGGATTGGCTTGCCTCAAGGCATCCATGCGGGATCAAAATCCCGTTGTCAATATTGCGGCGGTAATGGCGTTGGGTGAAATGGGTCCCCCAGCTTTTGAAATTTTGGTGGAAGAGTTAAATACGACAGAGGATATCGCGCTCCAAGTAACGCTGGTAAACACTCTGGGTTCGTTGGGAGATCGGCGGGCTGAGGCGGTGTTAATCGCAGTCAGAGATGATGAAAATCGCGATCCATATGTGCGGGAATTGGCGACTAGTTCGTTATCTCGCTTGGATGGCACGATTAATTATAAGCAGATGAGAGCAGGAGCGGGGAATTAACAATCTCTTGTATTTAGTTACCAACCACCTACTCAAATTCAAGTCCACTTGGGTTGATTCAGCAATTATAAATTCAAACTAATTTAATTTTGATCGCCGAACGCCTGCTGTAGGGGCGGGTTCATGCTAAAAATACCCGCAACGCAACATAAAGTAATGAACAAAACCCGCCCAACCCCACCAACAACAATCAACTATTGTTGGTGACTTCGCACGAGGATTTGAGCATTTTTCTACAACCCCGACGGTGCAACTGTCGGCGCAACTGCGGGGGCTGTAGGTGCTGGCTTCGTCGATTTTGGTGGTGGGGTGGGCAGAGCGACAACGCCTGGGACTTTTTTGAGGCTGACAAATATATCGAACCGATTACTCGATTCATCGAAGATGGCACTAGTCACCCCTAAACTTTTCACAGCTTGAAATCCAGCTCTAGCTTCTGGTGAGAGGAAGGGTAGTGGTAAGTTGCCAGCGTTAATTGTTCGATCAATATCAATGAAGAATTGACCGTTATGATTGTTTAAATTCGATCGAGTTGACTGTTGAAATAGGGCTGTGTCGGCTAGGCGTGACTTGGGCTGGGGGACAAAGGTGCTGGCTACAGGTGCGCCCAAGTTGAGATAAGCCATGTTACGATCGAGCCAGCCGTGGGTACCTCCAGGTACACCCATCGGGGATGCCCATTCGATGGCTTCTCTACCGCCAATCTGGACTTTATTGATTTTGAATGTCTGGGACATCTTGGTATCTAGTCTAGTAAAGGCTTTTTCAGCAGCAGATCGATCGGTAGCTTGTTGAATCATCACCCAGCCCGCGCCGAATGATGTATCTACATTATCAGGTTTGGGAATCATCGCAATCCCAAATGGCCCTTTACTCCAGTTGAGAATTTCTGGTTCCAATGTTAATCCGGTGATGGTGTCGAGTTCTTTCACCAAGTCGTTAGGCTTGCGAGGTGCGAGGGGATTGGATTCTGCTTCACGGACATAGCTTTGCCACAGCTTTTGTAAATTCCCGCCAGACATCATCACCACGGTATTTGCAGGCAGGTTTTCAGCCATGTTTTGACCTTGATTTTCCACTACCAATTTTTGTTTGGTATCAGGCTTGAGCCACGAAATCCCTTTCCAGGCAATTCCTTCTGCTTCTAAAGTGGCATTGGCAGCCATCCCTTGTACAGATTGAGCTTGAGCTAGTTTAGCTGGCTCTAGTGTCTGGGGTGAATTAGCCGCACCCACCGCCGTCGCGACGGGAATGTTCATATACACTTGAGCAAAAGGCTTGTCGATTTCAATCTCGGTCAATGCTTTGGTATAGCCTGGGACTTTTAGCAGGGATTTACCATCTTGCTGGGTATCGATCACTCGTTCCAATCCAGATTTATCACTCGTAATCGCCACATAATTATCCACGATCGCGATCGCCATTGTCCCGACTTTCCGCTTGAATTCCCTAATCTCCACCCCTTTATAGTTACTTTTGATCAAATTAGCATCGATCGGCGTTTGATGCTGCTCTATGACCCGCTGGGCGGCACCTCGATCGGCAATTGGCAGGATGGCAATTGTCTGTTTGACGGTGGCTTTCGCTGGAACGGATTTGTCAACGGTAGCACCTGGATTGTCCAGGTAGCCCAGTAAAATTTGCTTACCAATCCACGGTTGAATATCGCGCTGGTAGTCGTAACCGTAATGAGTGAGAAAGTCAGTCTGGAATTTGGCGATTTGCTGTTGGAATACGCCTCTACTCTCAGGAATTCCAAACTCGGTGAATTTTTGCCATTTCTCGGCATCGGTAGAAATCGAGACTGAAAAGAAAGTATCTTGCGGCAATAAGTTCATGCCGTTGCTAGTATCTAAAGTCCCAGATCTACCTGAAAACAGCTTCCAAGAACCGATCGCCATCAATCCCACTAATAGAGTTGCCGCGCCAGTTCTGGCTAGTTTTTGGCGTTGTTTCTGTTTGGCTGTTGCGACAGTTTTCAACTTCGTCTTTTTGGCGCGGGGCATTTTACTTGGCATCTTCAGTCTTGATTCTAGTGGGTTGGGGTTTTGAGCGGTGGAGCTGGGGTTTGAGATCGACGGGTTCACATGGCATACTGAGGATCTAGCGATCGACTCTTCCAAACATTATGTCTTCTGTTGGTAAACCTGTGAATTCTGACTTGGCTAATCTCACTACCTGCTCTTTTGAAACAGTTAGTGTAGATAATAATGGTGAAATAATTGTACGTCAATCAGGTTCAGCTTCATGTCTGATCGAAAGATTGGCTGTGGATATCTCTATCGATTTGGTACTAATTCCTGGGGGTACATTTATGATGGGCGACGCTGGACATCATCAAGATGAACAGCCGATTCACCAAGTTACGTTAGCACCTTTTTACATGGGCAAGTACCCAATTACTCAAAGTCAATATCGACAGGTTATGGGTGAGGATCTAGGGAATGGATTAGACGCAGATTACCCCGCCGAAAAAATTAATTGGGATGATGCGATCGATTTCTGCACCAAATTATCGCAAACAACGGGTAGGGAATATACTCTCCCCAGCGAAGCGCAGTGGGAATATGCTTGTCGCGCTCAGACTACTACCAACTTTCACTTTGGTGAGACAATAACCCCCGATCTAGTCAACTACAACGGTGAATATCCTTACAATGGTGCGCCAGTTGGTGAAAATCGCGATCGATCTACACCCGTGGGTAGCTTTCCCGCCAATGCTTTTGGATTATACGATATGCACGGCAATGTCTGGGAATGGTGTCTCGATCGATATCAGCCGAATTATCTCACCGCGCCAGTTGATGGGAGCGCGGTAAGAGACGATCCTACGTCAGCAGGCAGCTCCAAGCGCGTCATGCGCGGCGGCTCCTGGGATTATGTCGCCAAAGGTTGTCGCAGTGCCGTGCGCTCTAGCATGGATTCGAGTCTACGCATGAATGGCTGTGGTTTTCGCGTGGTGAGTACGGTAGACTAAAAGACCTGGGTTCTGGTGGGGAACAGCCACCGGAGGTAACGGGGAAAGTTTGGTGCAAGTCCAACGCTGTCCCGCAACTGTGAGTTAATTCTCGATGCTCCATTCGCGCAGCGTTCCGCAGGAAAGGAGAGGCTGTGCCAACGAGGATTGATAAGTCAGGATGCCCGCCGAGGCAAGTATTATCATCTGTGCGAGTTACACAGACCAAATTTAAGATGGCTAAAAAAATTCCCGTTACCATTATTACTGGATTTCTGGGTAGCGGTAAAACTACGCTGATTCGACATTTGCTCACCCACAACCAAGGGCGCAGGATTGCGGTAATCGTCAATGAATTTGGCGAGCTGGGCATCGATGGTGAGCTGTTGCGCTCTTGCCAAGTTTGTCCCGATGACGAGATTGAAACCACTACTAATATCGTCGAACTAACGAATGGTTGCTTGTGCTGCACAGTTCAAGAAGAATTCTTACCCACCATGCAAGCTCTCATCGCCCGTCGGGATGATATCGACTGCATTCTGATCGAAACTTCCGGTTTGGCACTGCCCAAGCCCCTAATTACCGCCTTCAGATGGCCAGAAATTCGCACAGCAGCGACGGTAGATGCGGTGATTACGGTGGTTGATTGTGATGCGGTGGCAGATGGACGGTTTGCCAGCGATCCAGCGGCTGTAGACGCACTCAGGCTAGAGGATGAGAATCTCGATCATGAGACTCCATTGCAAGAGCTATTCGAGGATCAATTAGCCTGTGCGGATTTAGTAATTCTAAATAAGGCAGATTTAGTCAGTTCAGAGCAGTATCAACAAACGATCGATCTGGTGAATCAAGAGTTACCGCGATCGGTCAAAATAGTTACTAGCGATCGTGGCATTGTATCTGTAGAAACCATTCTGGGATTAAATGCGGCGGTAGAGGATCATCTCGCAGAGCGTCCCAGTCATCACGATACCGAAGAAGATCACGATCATGATGATGATATTAACTCAATTAATCTCATCCTCGATCGAGCATTTGACCCCGAACAATTGCGCCAGAAATTAGAACATCTTGTCAAAGAGCAAGAAATCTATCGGATCAAAGGATTTGTCTCTGTCCCCAACAAACCGATGCGGTTAGTAATTCAAGGTGTCGGCAATCGGTTTGAACAATTCTACGACAGACCCTGGCGCACCGATGAGCGAAGACAAACTAAACTAGTATTTATTGGTCACTTGATCGATCCTGAAGCCATATCACATGCTTTTTCAGAACAGGTTGTAGCTAGATAAATAAGCTGTATGGTGTGTTATCCCATAGGGTAACGCACCATCATTAAATTTAGAACTCAGTCACATATTCTTTTTTGAACCGCAGAGGCGCAGAGGACGCAGAGAGAAGAAGGAAGGAAGAGATATTATCGCTTTCAACTATCAACTATCAATTATCAATTATCAACTAATCTACGTGAATATTCCCCGTTTACATCCAGATACGATCGAAGAAGTCAAAGCTAAAGTCGATATTGTCGATGTGATTGGAGAACATGTCGTTCTCAAAAAACGGGGCAAAGACTATTTGGGTACTTGTCCATTTCACCAGGAGAAATCACCCAGCTTTTCCGTGAGTCCCACCAAGCAGATGTATTACTGCTTTGGCTGTCAGGCGGGGGGCAATGCGATCGGTTTTATGATGGAATTGGGGAAGCAATCTTTTACAGAGGTTGTCTTGGATCTAGCACGGCGATATCAGGTGCCAGTGCAGACATTAGAGCCAGAACAACGCCAGGAGTTGCAGCGCAAACTGTCTCAGCGGGAGCAATTGTATGAAATCCTGGCAATTACGGCTAGCTTTTATCAGCACACGCTCAATCAGCCTCAGGGTGAGAAAGCTCTAAATTATCTCAAGATCGACAGGGGTTTTAGCACCGAAACAATTCAGGGGTTTAAACTTGGGTATTCTCCTTCTGGCTGGGAAACTCTATCGAACTATTTAATCGAGCAAAAGCATTTTTCACCGCAGTCAGTAATTGCAGCAGGATTGATTATTCCCCGCAAGGATGAGACTAGTTACTATGACAGATTTCGCGATCGATTGATGATTCCGATCTTCGATCTGCGCGGGCGCGTAATTGGCTTTGGTGGACGGACTTTGAGCGATGAACAGCCCAAATATCTCAACTCACCAGAGACAGAATTATTCGACAAAGGCAACACTTTATATGGACTCGATCGCGCCAAAGATAGCATCAGTAAAACCGATCGAGCCGTAGTTGTTGAGGGCTATTTTGATGTAATCGCCCTCCATGCTGTCGGCGTTACTAGTGCGGTTGCAGCACTAGGCACAGCACTAAGTTCAGCGCAAGTCAAGCAACTAGTTAAGTTTACCGAATCAAAGCAAATCATCCTCAATTTTGATGCTGATAAAGCTGGAAATATAGCCGCAGAACGAGCAATTGGTGAAGTCACGGATCTGGCTTACCAGGGACAATTGCAGTTGCGAATTCTCAATTTACCTACAGGTAAAGATGCTGATGAATTCTTGAAAAATAATAGTCAGGCAGACTATATCAGCTTATTAGACAATGCTCCACTGTGGCTAGATTGGCAACTCGAAAAAGCAGTCGCCGGACAAGATATTGCCCAAGCAGAACAGTATCAAGCAGCAACTCAAAAAATCATTAGATTGCTGCAAAATATCACAGATGTAACTACCCGCATCCATTATTTGCAGAAGTCAGCAGGATTATTAAGTGCTGGAGATGCACGAATGATTCCGCTGTTGTTTGAGAATTTGCAAACTGCGATTAAGGGACTTAAGCCGCTTCCAGAACAAAGATCGGCAGCTAGTAATTTACCTGCGAATAAGTTTAAGCAACCTAGTCAATCTCAATATTCAGCACCAGCAGAATTTAACGATCCGATTGAAGAATATTCTGAGGAAGAGCAAGTAGAAATCGCTCCAGTTAGTATTCATCCCAGTCAGAGATTAATCGAACAAGCTGAGGGATTGTTACTCCGAATTTATCTACATTACCCGATTCATCGGTTGACAATCATTGATGAGTTAGATTCCGCAAATCTGACATTTACTCTAGCTCACCATAGTTTCTTATGGCAGCAGATTGTTGAAAGATCTTCACTAAATCATCACCAAGATTCACAGCATGAAGAGATTGACTATTTAGACGACAGGTTAATGACTAAACTCCAAGATTCAATAGCGGAACATCCCGCCAGAGCTAATCAGATCAAACATTTATTTAATCTAGATGAACATACAGCCGAAGAAATTCAGCGTTCGCCACTAGTCTTACGTGCCGCAATTGCCTGTCTAGAAAAATTTGCCTGCGAACAAAAACGTAAATACTATCTCAACAAACTGCAAAGTAACGATCCTGAAGATCTAGCCAAAAAGATTGAATATTATCAATCATTCACCACTACACAACAACGACTCCAAGAACTTACAAAACAGCGCAATGTGACGATCGATGATTTAATATCTTTTATGTAACCCGACTGGCTAATTTTGAGCCAGCCAAGATAGAATACCCAAAAGCCGATCTAGCGGTTGGAGCGGGATTTCAGCAGGCTCGATTGAGACTGTCGAGCCAGACAGCCGGATAAACTGCCACAGTAGTCCGCTGGTGACAATTCCATAGGTATAGGGAATATCTTGATGTCGTTGCAGATTGAACTTTTGAGCGGCAACAAGTTCGGCAATGCACTGACCCCAGCCATCTCGCAGCACACCTCTTTTAGCTTCCACGACGGCGATTACGGGAGCTTTTATAATCAGTTGAGCGGGGGATCTGGCAATCAGAAAGTCGCAGATGCCGTTGAGTCCGAGGGATCGATCTACTGTAAAGTCTTCCCCAGAAAAGAGACTGATGGTATCTGTTAACAGGGTTTCGAGTTCAAGGAGAATAGGTGCGATGAGAAATTCTGACTGGGCTTTTTCAGAGACATTTCGTTTGGCTAGGATTAAACCCCTCTCTAAGTAACGAATCAGTAGATCGCTGGGAGCGATTGGGGTGGTTTCAGGCAGGAAAGAGACGGCTTGCAATTGCAAGTCGAATCGCAGTTCGACTTCTTCGATTGTAAAGTTGCTGTAAGCCATAAATATTCCTAATAGATCGATCCTATCCCGATCTTAAACTAAGCTAGAGTAACTCTCGATCGCTAATAGCAATCTAGATCGCTTAACCAGAAATGCTATAATTTCCGTAACATTATCCTAGATTTATGAAACTCTATCTAGAAAGCGATCGATTAACTATCGAACTAGAGTGGTACGAGCAGTTTTGGGCTGTCACCCTAGAGCGATGCCTGCATATTCCCCTGACTAATATCGATCGAGTTAGCACTACAGAGCCTCAAACTACTTGGATGCAAGTTCGCGCACCTGGCACTTATGTTCCAGGTGTGATCAAGGCTGGAACTTATTACAGTCAGGGATCGAAGGAGTTTTGGTATGTCACCTCAGACAAAAACTATCTGACACTGGAGCTACAAAACGAATCCTATCGACAAATTGTGCTCACTATTCCAGATAGTCTCGCTTGGGAGGAACGAATCAATCGAGCACTAGACGGACTTCAACATGTTTAGTAGATATCCCCCAAAGCCTAACATCTAAAGCCTAACGCCTGGATTAGGCGCATTCTAGCGTTTCTCTGGTTTCTCTACCCGTAGTTGGGTTCGTACCCTTGGCAACTTTGCACAGCTTCAGTTGCACATCTCGGCGGAGCAGTACATCAGTAAAATCAGCACCATCAATAATCGCGCCATCAAAATTTGTCACCGAAGTGGACGCACCAACCAAAATCGCATTGGTGAGATTGGCGCGGGTGAACCTGGCTGTATCCAGCAGGGTATTGGTGAGGTTTGCCCCAGTCAGATCTGCTGAATCAAAATCACCGCCAATAAAGCTCACTCCAGTCATGTTGGCGTTCACAAACTTACCCATGCGAACGCTAGCTTGGGTAAACTCAAAAGTAGTTAAATCCTTATTGGAAAAATCAGAACTAATCGGTAAAGTTGCTTTTGTGAAGTCGTCTGCTAGTGCTACTAAAGGATAACTGCCGATCGACACAAACGATCCAGCCACCAGCAATACAGGCAACAGCCAACCCATTACCATCCGACGAAAACTTGACTTCATTATGTTAGTGCTAATTAATCTTAGTCTTTATAGCTACTAATCTTAGCATTTCTAGCGATCGCCACCACGGGCATTGCACAGGCTATTTTCCGGTGCAATACCTCAACTAAAGTGCCATCTCTACATCTTCGATCTACTCAACTTTACATCAGGCGAATATTTATTCACCTTCATCAATTATGCTAATTCAGCCGGCGATCTGCCATCACGAGGAATACTGAACTTTGGATCGGGTTTAGATGGCTACTATCAACAGCTTGAGCAATTGACATCCGTGAGATTACAGAGATTATCAGCTCCAGTGCTCAAGAATAGAGCGCGTGACTCGATCTGCATGTGTTTGCACCAAATCGTGATCGGCTCCAGTTACAATTACTAGACTAGCTTGGGGGATTTTCTCGGCATAGGTTTGAGAATGCCAGAGTGGGATCGTACCATCTATTTCACCCGCAATTACCAGAGTAGGGATGGTAATTCGATCGATCTCATTTTCTACTGTATCAACAGCATCTTCGGGGTTTAATCGATCGATTAAAATCGATCTGGCGGCTGGCTGTGTGGCAATTGCCGTTCTTGCTGCAATAATTGTATCAAAAGATTTACTTTGACCTGCTAATCTGGCAAATGGCGCAACAAAATTTAGCACCACCTCAACTAAAGGTGTTTGCCATAATAATAACGGGCGCAGATGATCGTAACGTCCCACAAAACTATCATCTCTAATCCCTGCTGGAGCTAAAAGAATCATGCCAATTAAGTCTGGATTTGAAATTGAGTCGCCGATTGAAATTGCATAAGCAGCCGCCATCCAAGCACCATAAGAATAGCCGATTAGATAGAATTTAGATATTTTTTTGGCAATTAAGAATTCTTTTAAAAAGTCAACTTGATGTTCGATCAAATAACGAATATCAGGCTTAGATGAATCACCAAATCCTAATAATTCTAGGCAAATGCAACAATATTTTTCTGACAACTTACTAGCCAACAATTCTAGCGTTGAAGAATCTCCAAAAAACCCATGCAGTAAAATTATCGGAGTACCCTCACCAATACTTGTATAAGCAGCCGTATATTGACCCAGTTCAATTTTTTGCTTAGTCATGTTTGATTAATTAATAATTAATAATTAACAATTAATAATTTATTTAACTGGTTGTCTGGTGGAAATAGCCAATTCGATAATGTCGGCTGCATGGCTGACACCACCAGATTTAGCGATCGATTGTTTCAGTCTGAGCGCATTCTGTCGATAGCTTTCTTTCGTTAATACCAATTTTAGAGCTGTTTCCAATCTTGCCGCAGTTAGTTTATTTAGCGGTACGATTTCTCCCGCACCAGTCCAAGCAATTCTGGCGGCAACTCCTGGCTGATCGTTGGTGATGGGAATTGCTACCATCGGTACACCATAAGTTAGACATTCTAGTGCTGTATTCATCCCTGCATGAGTAATCGCGACTGAAGCGCATTCTAGTAATGCTAATTGCGGCGCGTAGCTGACCACGATCGGATCTCCTGGCAATGCTGGTAAGCCTTCTAAGCTAGCTCCACCCAGGGAAATGACCAATTGAGCATCCAAGTCTATACAGGCTGTAGCGATCGCCAAAAACACGTCATTCAGTTGATTTTGCAAGGTGCCCATCGAAGCATAAATTAAGGGTTTCCCAGTCAATTTATCCCAGGGAAAATCGACTGGCTTGCGACTAGTTTTGTTGTGATATGGCCCTGTAAAATGAAAGTATTCAGGGAGATTCTGTCTGGGGTACTCAAACTCGGCTGGTTGTTGGGTCACAATTGCTAATGAAGAATCACAGCTAGTTTCTGGTGGTAGTTGCCATGATTTGCGATAGCTCGATCGCAATTTCTTCATCGGCTTGGTAAATGGATTAACTAAGAAATATACTAATTGATTTCGCAGGATAGCCCACCAGCTAGAATCATAAATCCAAGTAGTAAACAGCGGTGGAATTGCGGGTTCTTGATTAAAAGGTAAAGCACTGCAAACGGTCACAAAGGGAATGTCTAATAACTCAGCTACAATTCCACCTTCAGAGGCAATTTGATCGACCAATAGTGCTTCGATTTGAGCAGCTCTAATCGCATCTGGCCCATCTTTGAGAAATATCTTCGCAGATGACTCAATCCAATCCATCGTGTACTTGATGGCAGCTAAACCAGTTAATTTCCCTAGTTCAGTAAATAATGACTCACTCGCACCCAGTGGAAATTCGGCTTCACCGATCGATCTAAATTCTAACCCAGCCGCTAATACTTTCGCCTGTGCATCAACTATCCCAAAAAATGTGACCTTGTGTCCCCGCCGCTGCATTTCTTGCCCCAATGGTAACATCGTATTCAGATGACCAGTTTCAGCAGGACAGAGTAAACCTATGTGAGTCATCTAAAGTTGGTGAATGGTGGATGGTGGATAGTGGATGGTGAATTACTAATACCGATTGCTTGGGTGGGCAAAAGTTAGAGCAGTACTGTTTGAGCGACTAATAAATACTCGCCTTCAATTTGTTGGATTTCACCAACGCCCAGGCATTGCTGTTCCCCAATTACCTTCACAAAACCACTTAACTCAGTATTTGCAGGTGTGAGGGTAACTTGATTCAGTGGCAAGCGTTTTCCCTGCCCCCAAAATTTAATCAGTTCTGCATCCTCTAGTGTAACTGTCGGCAAGTGCGCCAAACCTCGATCGGCTGAAATTGGCTCAAAAGTACCTGCTTGCTGCTGTTGCTCCAGCCCTTCGAGGGTGATGCTCTCAGGCAACTGGAAGCCACAACTAGCATTCCGCTCTAGAAACGCCAAAACTCCCCTTGTACCCAGCCTCACGCCCAAATCATGGGCAATCGATCGAATATATGTGCCCCCACCACAGGCAATCTGGACTTCTAGTTCGGGAAAGTCCCCTGGAGTCCAATTGAGGATCTCGATGCTGGAGATGGTTACTTGACGGGTAGGCACTTCTACCACTTTCCCCTCCCGCGCCAGTTTGTACAGCCTCTGTCCATCGACTTGAATCGCGCTATACATCGGCGGTGTCTGGAGAATGTCGCCGATGAATTCAGGTATCACTGCATAAATCTGCTCGATTGTCAGAGCTGGTACTGGTTCAGAGTAGACAATTTCACCCGCGAGATCGTCAGTTGTAGTTTGCACCCCAAACCGAATGATCGCCCGATACCCCTTACCCTCTGGTAAATATTGTAATAGCCGAGTGGCTTTACCGATCGCGATCGGCAGTACTCCCACCGCCGCTGGATCTAAAGTGCCACCATGTCCCACTTTTTTCATGTTGAGAATCCGCCGCACCTTCGCGACACAATCATGGGAAGTCCAGTCTGGCAGTTTTCGTAAGTTAATAAATCCGTCCACAGAGTAAGAGTAGGGGGTAGAGGGTAGAGAGTCAGCTTTGTACTACAGCAATCTTATTTGAGTTACTCGCAGTAAAGTTAACTTGTAGGGGCGGTGCTGTCTTGCCGTTTTCTTATGCGGGGGGAACCCCCGCATGAAAACGCCGCCTCACTCGTACTGTTCGCGGTAGCGGAGTGTTTGCGTAAGCAATAGCGTCTGCCTTCGCAGAGCGTAGCCGAAG
>JANNDL010000054.1:0-6051 GCA_031387665.1 Chamaesiphon sp. OTE_75_metabat_95
CTGATAGCGACGGGAATATTCTGCTAGATAATACCCCGCAACCACAGCTAGTTCTCAATCCCTGGGCAACAGCACAGCTCAACAGCACACTCCAATCGGTAGTCAGTGGCGGTACTGGTAAAGAAGCCGCTCTCGGTCGTCCAGCCGCCGGAAAAACCGGAACTACCTCATCAGAACGGGATGTCTGGTTTGTGGGCTACGTGCCCCAGCTATCTGCCTCTGTGTGGATTGGGAAGGATGATTTTACTCCACTAGGCAAGGGTGTCACAGGTGGTACCTACGCGGCACCAATTTGGCGGAGTTTTATGAACGAAGCCCTGAAAAATGAACCTGCGGAGTCTTTTATCTCTCCGAGCAAGTTTAAGCGTCCAGGGGGTTAGGGACTGGGAGACTTGGGGACTTGGGGACTGCCCATCAACAAGGGTTTTCGCCGTTTATATTTAATAAATATTTATACCCACATAACTATTTAGAAACTGTTTTTCGATCGAATAGGTTGAGTCCTAATCAATTTCACTCGATCGATTGGACGATTGGCATCAGCAATAATGCTGATATTTTCTCGTAAAAAGCGATCTAGATCACATACATTAAGCACTTGAATATGTTAAGTATGATAGCCTATTTATCTAGGATTGAAAATAAAATAGCTGCAAACGTACAAAAAAGATGTAATAGCTATTAAAACTAATACATCTTCAATTAACTTAGGTGATTCCCTGGAATAAATATACCCTCATCGTTGGTTTCGACTCCGCTCAACCAACTCAGAGATCGAGAGTTGAGCGAAGTCGAAACTCGGCGACGGAGGTATACTCTTTATCGGGAATCACCTTATTCTAGTAACTTACAGTCGATCTAGAATTCCATTTCAGCAGCTTGAACTTTCTCGACTTGCTTCTTCTTGAGTACCAACAAGATTTGGGAGAGCATGATCATAAAGACAAATGCGACTAATCCCAGAATCCGGTCAGGATTTTGCAAGACGATTTCGATGTCTTTTTGACCGAAACCACCAACGTTAGGATTGTTGGTGATTGCTTGTCCAGCAGTTACGGCTGTACCTTCAGCAATCAGCAATTCAGGACCAGCAGGGACTTTATCAATTACTGCTTCGCCAGTTGCGGGTTGAATGGTAACTAAGCTACTACCGTCTTCTTGCTTGGCGATCGTGGTAATATTACCACCAACAGAAGCATTGTAGACAGTGTTATTACTCTTTTCACCAGTAGGATAAACTTGTCCACGACCGCGATTTGCACCGAGGTGAACTTGGTATTTACCGAAGTAAACGCCCTTATCAGTTTTAGGGTTTGGGGATAGAACTGGGAAGATAATTTCTTGGTATTTATCGCCAGGTAATGGGCCGATGATAACTACGTTATCTTTGCCTTCGCCGTATGGTTGGAAGTACAACCCTTCAGTTTTTTCCTTCAGTTCAGGGGATAGACGGTCTTCAGGAGCAATTTTGAATCCAGGAGGCAGCATCAAGACAGCACCGACGTTCAATGGACCTTTCACGCCATTGGCAGTGACTTGTTGGATGCTCTGGTCGTAAGGAATTTTGACGACAGCTTCAAATACCGTGTCGGGTGCAACCGATTGGGGCACTTCGATTTCGCTGGGCTTTGCAGCGAGGTGACAGTTGGCGCAGACGATTCTGCCTGTAGGTTCGCGGGGCGTAATTGGGTAGGTTTGCTGTGCCCAGAACGGATATGCTGCGGCAGATTGGGGCACAGCAACATCGTTGGCGAGGAAGATGCCGACACTCGCGAGAAGGACGACGAGGGCTTTGCCCAGCAACCGCTGGCTACGTTGCCAACTTGAAGATAAAGTTAATTTCATGGGTTAAGGATGACAGACGAAGAAAATTAATAATATACAGATTCGTTTAGTGAATGGTGGATGGTGGATGGTGGATGGTGAATAGTAAAACTAGAATTTAACTTATTCCTCAGACCTTTTGCCTACAACCTATTCACCAATTTACGCCCACCAAGCTGGTTCGTTGGTGCGGAAGTCGGTTTCAGTCCAAGGGGTGAGAGAAATGGTGTCATTGGCAGTGACAGCAGCGTGAGCGAGGGGTAGCGATTTGGGTGCGGGACCCCGAACCATCATGCCTGCTTCATTGTATTGAGAACCGTGGCAAGGACACATGAATTTGTTCTCAGCTTTGTTCCAAGGTACAACACAGCCTAAGTGAGTACAGATTGCGTTGATACCATAATCAACGATCGTGCCATCAGCTACAACGATGTAGGTAGGATCGCCCTTCAATCCTTGAGTTAATTCGCGATCTCCTTTGGTTTTACCTGTCAGGAAAGTAGCAACCTTAACGTCATTGCCTTGAGCATCTTTAGCGATTGCGCCGCCGCCAGCATCGCCGCTAGAAGGTGGGACAAAGTACGCTACAAACGGGTAAGCAGCACCCAATACCATTCCGGTAATCGTACCGAAAGTGAGCAGATTCATAAACTGGCGACGACCAAGATCTGGCACGTCAGCGGAATTGGCGATTTGAGTCATAAACTAAATGGCGGAAAATAATTTTATCTATCTATTTTAATATCTTTGCACAACAATTAGTTGTCACACAGGGGGGAAGCTATAGAGTTATGTAAAAGCTTAGATCAACTGGTATTATTACATTTTTCTGGGTCGATCGGGATCAATATTCCGCTATTTGAGTAGATCTTTCGACTGGCGATCCCCATTAATTTCCGCCAAATCCAGCGCGGTTAAGCCACCTTTATTTTTAGCAGATCGATCAGCTCCAGCCGCCAGTAGCAGTTTGACAACCTCATGATGTCTCAGGTGGGTTGCCCACATCAGAGCTGTTGCACCAGTATTGTCTCGAAGATCTAGCAGCACTTGGGCCGCAATTAGCGATCGAACCAACTCCAGATTACCCTCGATCGAGCAAATAATTAGGGCTGTTTGTCCATCCTTAAAAGCTTGAACTGGCGAGACACCTGCCGCCATTAGCAATTGGGCGATTTCAGTAGATTGATTGACGATCGCCAGTCCGAATGCCGTGGTACCCTGCTGATGAGCAGTAAGATCTGGCTGAAATTCTAAAATCACAGCTACGGCGGCTGTGTGCCCCTGGAGGGTCGCTAAAACCAGTGGTGTATCCTCCAGACCAGTAATCAGATCTGTCCGCGCTCCAGCCCCAATTAGCAGGCGGATGATCTCCGCATCGCCTTCAATTGCCGCCAGGTGTAAAGCTGTTTCGCCATCGTGGGATGATAAATTGGGATCGGCTCCAGCCGCCAACAACAGCTTGACAATTTCTGTTTGTCTGGCAGATGTCGCCGCAATTAGTGCTGTCCAACCATCGTGATTTTGCAGATCGATGCTCGATCCTGATTGAATTAGTGTTTCAATTAGACTGATATATCCTCGCTCGGCAGCCACTATTAGCAAACTATCCCCGTCCTCATTCACTAGATGGGGATCTGCGCCAGCAGCGAGCAGTTGTTTGACGATTTCAGGGTGATTGCGATCGATCGCAATTTTTAGCGCATTATCACGATCTTTGTCAATTTTCAAGACATCCGCGCCAGCAATTAGCAGCAACGCCACAATCTCCTTTGCTCCAGCCGATACCGCGCCCATCAGTGCGTTACTGCCATCTTCATTCACCGCATTTACATTTACGCCCTTGGCTAATAGCTGACTGACAACTGCTACCCGATTGGCAGCGGCGGCAAACATCAACGCAGTAGTGCCAAATTGACGACGATGGAGATTCACATTCGCACCAGCCGCAATCAACAAATCGACAATCTCTGTCAAGCCCTTTTGAGCGGCAAACATCAGTGCCGATGTACCCTGAGCATCAGTCCCATTCACGTCAGCACCGCGTTCTAGTGCCACGGCAATTTGACGATGATTACCCAGTCTGGCGGACTGAATCAGCAAAAGATTGGATTGAGGAGAAGTCATAGTGAATTTTAGCGATCGAACCGTAGCGTCTCAGTGCCAACGCTAACTAATTTTATGCTAACTTCTAGAAATATCCTTAATTTTTTATAGTATTCTCGCCAATCTTTATGGACTTTATCCCAGCTTCGATCAAACCCTATCTGAATTTCATCCATCCACCACTAATGTGGATTTTGTTCGCAGCTTGTATTTACGCATTTTATCTCGGCTGGCAAGTTCGCAAAACCCGTTCAGCGACTGGTGATGCCAAGAAAGCATTAATCAAAGGTAAATTTATCGATCGGCATTACCAGATTGGCTCTATTATCCTAGCGGCAATGGTGATGGGATCGATCGGTGGGATTACAGTAACTTACATCAACAATGGCAAGTTATTTGTCGGCCCCCACTTGATTGCTGGCTTGAGTATGACTGGTTTAATTGCTGTCTCTGCTTCCCTCTCTCCCTACATGCAAAAGGGTAAAGATTGGGCTAGATATGGTCACATTGGCATCAATACCGTAATTGTTGGTCTGTTCGGCTGGCAAGCATTCTCAGGTGTGGAAATCTTGCTGCGAATCGTCAGCAAAATGTAGTTGATTTTGTTGCGAATAAATAGACGGTGATGTCTATTTATTCGTCTCTTCAGCAGATCGGGCAAAAATTTAACTTGAGGTCTCAAAGATGATTGCAGCTAGAGAGAGTTTGCCAACATTTACCCCTGAAGAATATTTCGAGTGGGAGGAACGTCAAGAAATTCGCCACGAATATTTTGATGGTGAAGTTTATGCCATGACTGGTGGCACACTCAATCATAGTGAAGTTTCTGGTAATTTTAACTCTCTGCTTAAAACACATTTGCGCGGTGGAAAATGTCGAGTACTTAATGGTGACGCTAGAGTAAACGTCTACAATTCCAATAAGTATGTTTATCCAGATTTAAGCGTTACCTGTAATGAGAGAGATCGAAATAACACAAAATTTGTTAGCAATCCTTGTCTAATAGTAGAAGTTTTATCTCCGAGTACTGAGGCTTATGACCGAGGCGATAAATTTGCCCTGTATCGACTCTCGCCAAGTTTACAAGATTATGTATTGGTTAGTGCAGACAAGGTAGCGATCGATATTTACCGCAGAGACGAACGCGGTAAATGGGATATTATTAACTATCGATCGGGTGATTTAGTAGAGTTAGTATCGATTGATTTAACTTTCTCGATCGAGCAGGTTTATGAAGATATTATCTTTGAAGTTGATGAGCTAAAATTTCACTTATAGTCATTAATCGATTGAACTATCTGATATCTGTAAATGTGTAGCTACTTTTAGATCTGTTACCGGATAAATAGTCTCTATTGGTATGATTAACCGACTGAGATCGCCCAGATTTTGATGTTGTTCATAGACAAATTCAGAAATATCCTCAATCCACATAATCCATTCCCTCGCATACAACGCCAACATCTCGCCACGCAAGCCTAATTGAATTGCTTTTCGCTCTAATCTGCCTCCAACTGGACTATGATCGGGATCCCATTGCAAGCGGACATCAGAGTTAAATCCAGCACGTTTCCAGTCCTTTTCAGTGGCATATTGCTCTGGCAAATATTTCGACCAGATCGCATTAGCTAAGATAGTATCGAAGGCTGTTCGTTTAATCTTCACAGCTAAGACTACTTCTTGACCATCCTTTTTTCCCCACCCAGATCGATACATCATCCACAGAAAGTTTGGCTTAATCCAGCTCATTCGATCGAGACTAAAGCAATCACCGCCAAAGTAACCATTAGTTGCCGCAAAATCACCGATTTCTCTGCGATATGCTTGATAGACGACAACTCCTTCATCATCAAATTGGGCGATAATATGACGACCATTTTTTGGCAGTCTGGTCTTTTGTTCTGTGTAGTTGGTGGTAATAAGACGCATGTAAAATCGATTTGTGAAATTGGTGCGTTACGCTGCGGCGTTTTTATTCTCCTGAGGGAGCAACTAAACCGACGAAAACGTCGTCTAATCGATGAAAGAAACTCTGTTTGGGTACGCTAGATTTCATTCTTCAACCCAATTTACAGATCCTTGCTTCGAGCCAGTTTCAGCTAAGTTCCTTAGAAGAGGCTTCTG
>JANNDL010000086.1:0-6607 GCA_031387665.1 Chamaesiphon sp. OTE_75_metabat_95
TTTTTGTTATATTTGAGTTCGGATGATTAATAAAAATTATAATTGATTATAATTGCATCCTAATTGCTGATAGATTAAATTGAATTGATAAATGATCGATCTAATTTAATGCCATTTATCGACTTTTTCAGCAAGCCCTAACTATACTTGGGCATGGGAAAAACTCAAGGAATGGTCGATCGATTGTGAATGTCCTGAATTCGCTACCACCCTAGTGCGAGAACTGACCGAAACTCGCCCTAATGATCCCAAATCCTGGTACTTTCTCGCTGATACTCTCCCCGACACAGATCGCCCTGAATCTCTATTGGCAATCGATCGAGCGATCGCCCTCGATCCCTACTATATCGATGCCTACAACCTCAAAGCTTGCCTCCTCGTGCGTGACAATGACCATGCAGCCGCCTTAGCCGTCTGTAATACCGATGTCTGGGGGATCGATCGACCAACTGCCCTCAAAGCCAGAGCTGTTTGGGTGGAGCAGCAGTGGGGTAAACATCAGGATGCACTGGACAGGTTACGAGAAATTGTAGTTACCGAGCCAGATTTTGAATGGGCATGGCTACAATTGGCGCAATATTTCGATAATCTCAATAACCTCGCTGAATATCTACCTGCAACCCAAAAACTCGTCGAACTAGATCCTCGCGATCCGATTAATTGGGGCTATCTCGGCGATGCTTACAACCGCACGGGAGATCTGGTTCAAGCTACAACTGCTTGGGAAAAATCCCTGGCAATTTCGCCTGGATATGAATATGCAGGTACCTCTTTATTTGATCTCCATTGGCAAGCCAAAAACTTTGAAGCAGCCGCAGCCACCTTTGCTCAAATTCAACCCCATTTACCACCTGCAACTTATTTGCCTGCCCAAATCAAGCTGGCAATTTACAATCGGAATTATGCTGCTGCGGAATCAGCTTTAGCAGAATTCTGTCATTGTGAACTCGAACACAATCGCGGCATCGTTGCAGCAATTACGACGATGAAATCAGGCGGATTAGCTCGGAATGTAGAAAAAATTCTGTATGCACAAATGTCTACCGAGGGTGTTAGTCAATTGGTTCCATTTTGCTGGTTAGAAAATGCTGCCGACCTAAATCAGTGGGAGAAGATCGATCGATATATTCACAGCCGAGATTTCTCCACCGATTTAGGTCGAGAAATAGTTAGTGATTATCTCCAACTTCTAGGCAAACATCAGCAAAAGAAATCCCTCCACCGTTTCATCCGCAAACATCGAAAAGTCCTCAGCGCAAATACATTGTTATGGGGAGTTGTCGGATTGGCATTGCGATCGATCCAAGCTAATCGAGAGATTATCACATGGATGAAAGACTGGAAACATCGAGCTGATGCCGAACCTTGGATGTTGGGAAATCTCAATGAAGCATTGAGAGCGGGCGGTGAAGATATCAGTTCAGAGGCTATTTATGTCAATCAAGCGGCACTAAGACTCCCGACAGATACTGGCAAGCAATATCACATCGCTTGGATGGCTTATGATCTGGCATACATGCGTAAGATTGAAAGATCTAACGAATATTTACGCGAAATATTGCCCAGTTCTGACCACAATCCTGAGTATCAATTCTTAATCGAAATCACCCAAGCCACGATTGCTGCCCAGTCGATTATGGGTTCTCAGTCAGTCAAACTCAAGCTGATTAAAAAACATTTAGCAGCAGCCAAGGCTGCTTATCCTAATTTCATCAAAGACAATCCATTTTTCCATGCTTATTGTTATGCAATCCGACAGATATTTTACGGCACACTCAATCTAGATATCTTAGGAGAATGGATCAAAGATATTTGGCGATCAACCCAGTTATTCTCATTCTTCAACCGCACTGCTAGTAATTAATTATTCATCATGCAAGTTCAATCAAAACCTCAAACTAATTTCACCGATTGGCTCCAGATCTGTCAACGCAACTTTGGAGCCGCACCGCGATCGTTTAGCTGGATCGACAGATTTAGATATATCTCAGTGGCAACTCCAGCTTGGGCAAAAAATGACACATTAAAGATATTCTTTAAAAATCAAAATCGTTTGATGAGTCGGGGTGAATTAGTCTGGGGTAATATTGTGCAGGCAAATAACGGTCTGTTCACGCCAGGTGACTGCTCGTATCCGGCTGATGTGATTTATCCAGTCAAACAAAGTTCGGATTTTGAGCCAGAAGTTCTGCGCGAAATTGCTAGTAAAGTTTTCAGATTAAAAGGTACCGAACCCGCCGATCCATTATTACTTAAAGTTGCTAGTCATATGACTGATGAATGCGATCGAGCTTTTGGTTTATTTCTCCCCAGCAGCTTCTGCTTGAATATTCACTGTGAACTATCGACAATTTTTGTTAATCGGCAACATCTCCCTAATGGTTATCTAAGCCGTGGCTTATTTCCCCTAGTTATCAGCCCCGAACAACCAAAAATAGCCATGATTCTGCCGTCGCGATTTTGGCCAGCAGCAATGGTAGATTGGTGGGTAGGGTAATTAATTGATAATTATTAAATCTCGCCTTCGATCGCAATTTCTCCTTCAGGTTCTGTGGCTGATTTTTGTTCGATCGTAATCGTGATTTTACTCGCCTTTTCCCACGCTTTGACTGGAATTTGCATCAAGACTTTACCCTTTCCATCTGGGACAAAGTGAGCACAGTCCACTTCCTCATCACCAATAATCGCCCACACTCGATAGACTTGTCCTGGTGGGAGTGGTTCGACTTTTTGGAGGGCTAGCAGCGCGATCGATTTATTTGGTACGATGACTAGACTGCCCACCCCACCTTTACCCTGCATATTCTTGAGGGAGAAATAGCGATTATTTGGCTGTGGGAGGAGACTGACGACAGATTGATAATCTTTGGATTTCTGCTGTTGAGCAACTTTGGCGATCTTGAGATCCTGTTTTACTGTAGCTAGTTCGTGACTGAGCTGATAGTTATTCCAGCCTAATCCAGCGATTAATAGCAAACCCAATCCGGCTAGGATTGATTTCCATGTCTGTGCAGATTTAACTGGCGAATTAGCGGGTTGGTTAATTGCGATTTGTCCCGCCGCTGCGTCTTGGAGAATCTTGGTTCGCAATGATGCAGGTGGATTGTCTGCGGGCAATGTCAGAGATAATAAATCTAGTGGCAGCATCAGACTAGCAACTTCGGCTTGCTGTTCGGGGTGTGCGGCTAAATATGCCTCAACGATGGTGATTTCCGCAGAAGTAAGATCGCCTAAAACATAGCCAGCCAGCAGCTCTGGTGAAAATTCGGGTAGGGATTGGGGTTCGGTGTCTGACATTGTTTAGTTCACTCTACTAAATCTTTGAGAAATTGGCGGAGCTTGAGCAGTCCTTGGCGCGATCGAGTTTTGACTGTACCCAGCGGTAGATCTAGCTCCTGGGCAATTTCTGACTGGCTTTTTCCCTGGTAGTAGCCCATTTCTAGTACTTGCTGTTGATTCGCGGGTAGCTCCTGTAGAGCCGAACTCATCCGCTCTCGTAATTCTGTCAGGGTAACAGCTTCCAGACTGGGATTGCTAGCAGCTTTGGGTAAATAAGTACCCACTCGCTGGCTCAAATTTTGCTGAGAGCCTTGCTGTTTGATGCGATTGAGGGCGCGAGATCGAGTAATTGTCAGCAAGAATACAACCAAGGTACCTCGATCGACATCATATTTATCAACTCCCCGCCAAAAAGCCAGAAACACTTCTTGGGCGAGATCTTCAGCTTCGGCAGGATTAGTCAGCATCTTCAGAGCCAACCGATAAACTGCCGTACCATATCGATCGTAGATGATACCTAGAGCATTGGTGTCACCCTGTCGCAATGCCGTTAAGACTAAAAGATCGGACTGATCAGTGAGCATGGATTTAGAGGAACCAGAGAACACCCGAAACCACATAATACCCACCCATGAGGATTAATGCTAGTCCACCCCAGCGCATCACTGCATCCGAGTTCATTAAGATCTGGCGGGTGAATTTCATTAGTCCGGCAAACAAACTAGTCGCAAAAATCACCGCCGTATAGCCCAAAGCATAAGCCACCATTGTCAATACGCTCCACATGGGCGAACCAGTTGCGGCTGCGGCTGCTAGTACGGCAAACAGAACTGGACTCGCACAGGGCGAACTAATCAACGCGAACGTCAACCCCACCCCATAAGTACCTGCAAACGGTGGTAACGAAACTTGAAATTGGGGTAATGGCAGATGAAATAAACCGCCAATGCTCAATCCCATCAACATAATCAACAGTCCGACAGCGACATTGATATATCCCCTAAAATCGACCATTACGGCCCCTGCAACAGACGAAAACAATCCAAATATACTCAAGATCGTCACGACCCCAAATACAAACCCAGCGGCATTCCAGAAGGCTTCCCGTCTAGATTTGACATTGAGCGTGCCGATGTAGCTGAGATTGACTGGCAGCATCGCCAGAATACAGGGCGAAATACTTGCCAATAAGCCGCCGCCAAAGGCAAAGGGAATCAACAACCACGGATTGGTGAGGGGCTGACTAGTTCCCCATTTTTGATAGTTATTTTCAGACTGCGAAATGAAGCTTTCGATCGGCTGAAACCATTCAGAATTACGGGTCAAAACGATCGCGATCGTCGTAAAAATTCCCAGGATTACTAACATCGACTGTTTAGATAAAAATCGACGTATTTTAGTTACTTTGACAAGATTATCTTTATCTATCATGACGAATTTACTAGCTATTGATTTGGGATCGATCGGTAGGAGTGATAATCTTGTTAGAGTAGCAATCCTGACCCAACAAAATCCACACAAATATTGGCTTAATCAGGTATTAAGGTTTCTTCATTGCGTCACCGCTACCCATAGCATCAGGCTTTTTCATAGCATCAGGCTTTTTCATTGCGTCGCCACCACGCCCTTGTGCAATCGCTAGATTCAAGACACTGCTATATTCAGTTATTTCAGCATTGTTCTGAAACTGCTGCATGATTCTTCCAGTCGCAGGATCGATGATTGCTACTGTCGAAGTTTTAGATTTATTAGCATTGAAGAAGCTAGTTAAGCCTAGTTCTTGAGCCATTTTCATTGAAGCTTTAGTTGCCTTGGCATCAGTTACATCAAAGACAACAAAGCTAGCTTTCGTACCGTATTGTTGTCTGAGTTGAGAGAGTGTAGGCGCAATGTTTTTGCAGCCAGGACACCAGCTAGCATAGATATCAACAACGACTGGTTTACCCTGAAGTTTTTGAGCTAATGGGGAAGTTTCACCTTGAGCAATCAATGTTGTAGTAGCAGGTAACTTTGCAGGTGAAGTGGAAAGAGTTTGGATAGCAGCCATCGATCCAACAGTTGTAGCTAATAGAGTTGCTGCGATCGCCAACACAGAAGTAGAAGGTAAGAATTTCATCGGGTTAATCGAGTTATTGAGTGGTTCTGTTAGTTATACAGAGTCAACTCTCGATCGGATTCATTGCAGATCTAAGTTCAAGCAGCGGGCTAAACTATCTAAGGCTAGAGCAGGAAAATTGTAGCTAGTCGAAAAGCTGTAAAAGTTTAATATACGGAAAAGGCGATCGATTCAAACTCGGATCGATCGCCTTTTCTAATTCAAATCGTGATTATATTCAGTGCTAACTAGCTCCAGAGAAACCTTGTATCGAGTACAAATCCTGGCAATACATCCTCTCCAGACAGAGATTCAGGTGCAGTCAGAAGTTCTGGTGGTTGTCCCAGCCGATAAATAGCAGCGCGTTTTCCTTTTGGATCTAAGAGCCAACCTAACCTACAGCCACTTTCCATATATTCCACCATCTTCAGTTGAGTCTGAACCCAAGAATCAGATCGAGACATTAGTTCGACTGCAAAATCTGGACAGATTGGTAAGAATCCTCTTCGCTCTGCTGGAGTCAAAGCTTCCCATTTAGCCAGCGGAATCCACGCGACATCAGGAGATCTATCTCCACCGTCTGGCAGCTCAAAGCCAGTAGAAGAGTCAAAGGCTTTACCTAGCTGGCTGTTACGATTCCACAGGTATAATTGCCCGCTCAGGTCAAAATTAAAGTTTCCAGTTTCCCCACCTGTTGGAGCCATAACGATGAGATGTCCTTGTTTGTTTCGCTCTAGCTTCATGTCTGGATTATCAATCGCAATCTGCCGAAATTGACTGCGGCTGATATTCGAGATTGAATTTAGATTTAGGGTAAGGGCTGCCATGACTGAAAAATATATAGTCACTATGTTTTAATCGTAACAAATAAGATAAGTTAGATCCAACTATTTATGGATTATAAATTGGCTGAAATCTAGTTAGTGAACAGTGCCCATCCTACAGCTAAAGCCTAAAGCCCAAAGTCTAAAGCCTAACCAAATATGTCTTTATATAAAGGAATATTTCAATTTTGACTGGCTGAACCGATTTCGCAACATCTCCTCTGAGAGTCCGTGCTAACATCCGTCAGTGTAAGCAAAAGTCATTAAGAAGAGAGTATAGCTGTGGTACTACGGGTTGCTGTTGTCGGTTCTGGTCCAGCGGGTTCTTGCGCCGCTGAAGTGTTGGCGAAAGCTGGTATTGAAACTTATTTATTTGAACGCAAATTAGATAACGCCAAGCCTTGTGGTG
>JANNDL010000124.1:0-2496 GCA_031387665.1 Chamaesiphon sp. OTE_75_metabat_95
CGCGGTACGCTGATTCTTTCCTTGGCGTTCATGGAATCTTTGACAATCTACGGTCTAGTTGTAGCACTGATTCTATTGTTTGCTAACCCTTTCTCATAATCGTTACAGTCATTGACCCAGCGGAACGGACAGCTAAGAATCAGAATTTAGTTGAGTCGCTTGTTGTTGACAGAAATCTGTAGGTTGGGTTGAAGTAATGAAACCCAACACACCCAACTTGATATCTATGAGGGTGGATAAGACCCACCAAGAAAGATAGTTGGGCTAACATTACAAACTTTGTGCCACTCAATCGTAATCTCTAATTCCGACTTCCATAAACTGCCGATTCCCGCCTGACCCAAAATTTCCGAGGAAAGCACAAAAGATGATCTCACAATGGTCACTACTGTTGACGACAGCCGTAGCAGTAGTAGAGGAAGTAGAAGAGAAGGGTAAACTGTTTGACTTTGATGCGACACTGCCACTGATGATGATCCAAATCGTTGTTTTGGTACTTGTTCTAGACGCACTGTTTTACAAGCCCCTGGGTAAAGTATTAGATGATCGAGATGAGTATATTCGCGGTGGTTTGGGCGAAGCCAAAGCCAGACTTGCCGAAGCAGAAGAACTCAAAACCAAGTATGAGAAAGAGCTAGCCGAAACGCGACGTGAAGCCAATACCGTAATTGCTACAGCGAAAGCTGATGCCCAAAAGATTGCTGCCGGACAGATCGCCGAAACTCAGCAAGCAGCTCAGGTTCAACGGGAACAGGCTCAACAGGAAATCGACGAGCAAAAGCAATCGGCTTTTGCCGCGTTAGAACCCCAGATTGAAGCCCTCAGCCGTCAGATCCTGACTAAGTTGCTAGGAGCCGAGTTAGTTAAGTAATAGCCGAATGGCCAAATTAAAACAGTTATTAGCGAACAGTTAGTGATAATTTTTCAGGTGACTGTAACGGATTACTTATAACAAACAACTGATCGCATCACACATATATATGATAGGACTCTTATTCCTCGCCACAACAGGTGAAGGTGGTGTCAGTTTAAATCCAGATTTAATTGAAGCCAACTTATTTAACCTTGTATTGGTTCTAGTATTTTTGTTTGTCTTCGGACGCAAATTCTTGAACGATATTCTCACCGAACGCCGAGAAGCGATCGAACTCGCGATTAAAGATACTGAAGATCGCCAGAAACAGGCGGCATCAGCATTGGCAGTCGCCAAAAAGAACTTAGCCGAAGCCCAAGCTGAAGCTCAAAACATTCGCCAAACTGCTACTACTAGCGCGGCAAATGCCAAAGCTGAAATCGCTGCCAAAGCCGCAGCCGATATCGAGCGGATGCAGCAACTTGCTGCTGCTAGTACCGACAGCGAACAGGACAAAGCGATCGCTGAACTCCGCGCCCGCGTTACCGCTCTGGCGATCGAACGCGCCGAAGCTCAACTCAAAGACCTGCTGACCGACTCCGCACAAACCGAGCTAGTCGATCGGAGTATTGCACTGGTAGGAGGTAAATAATGAAAGGTAGTGCAATTGGTAGTGTAATTTTAAACCCTTACACTGATGCGCTGATGTCCCTTGCTCAGTCGCAAAATCTCGTCGATGAATTTGGCGATAACTGTTCGGCTCTGATCGAACTGCTCGAAAGTTCGCCAGAATTGAGCCAAATCTTAGAGAATCCGATCGTCAAAAGTGCTGACAAAAAAGCAATTTTGGGCAAGGTTGTCACTGATAAAGTTCACCCACTCATGTCCAACTTTTTGATGATTCTGGTCGATCGTAAGCGAATTGGGTATTTGAGCGGTATCTGTCAGCGGTATCGCGCAGCTCTACGGGATCTCAAAGGCATCGTCCTAGCTGAAGTCACTAGTGCGATCGCCCTTACGGAAGCACAGACTGCACTGGTAGCCGATAAGGTAAAAGCAATGACCAACGCCAACGGTGTGGAAATTGTTACCAAAATCGATTCAGATATTCTCGGTGGAACCATTATCAAAGTTGGTTCACAGGTAATTGACTCTAGCTTACGGGCAGAAATCCGCCGCTTGGGTCTGAGTATTGCTTAATTAGTGGATGGTGGATGGTGGATAGTGAATAGCGGTTTACTAGTGATTAATTAATCGATGATTAATTAATTATTAAAAGCCCTAAAGCCTAATACCCAAAGCCTAAAGCCTAACAACTATGGAAAACTTACAGTAGAAATAAATAATTATGATTAGTATCAGACCGGATGAAATCAGCAGCATTATCCGCCAGCAGATCGAACAGTACACTCAAGATGTCAAAGCATCAAACGTTGGTACTGTCCTCCAGGTAGGTGACGGGATTGCTCGTGTTTATGGCTTGGACAAAGTAATGTCCGGTGAACTCGTTGAATTTGAAGATGCCAGCGTCGGACTCGCGCTCAACCTCGAAGCCGATAACGTCGGCGTGGTACTGATGAGCAACGGTCGCGCGATTCAAGAAGGAAGTGCAGTTAAAGCAACGGGTAAAATCGCTCAAATTC
>JANNDL010000137.1:0-31910 GCA_031387665.1 Chamaesiphon sp. OTE_75_metabat_95
GATTTTTCCGGCTTACTCGCGGTGATTTCAGCAAAGTCTGAAATTACGGTTTCGCGAGAGCTGGGTGTATACGGCCGATAAGAGCGGGTACCCATAATTAGTGAATGGTGAATGGTGGATGGTGAATAGTGTAAGAGACGCGATGCGCCTGATAAATCTACTAGATTTAATTCCTACCTTTTATTACACTTCAGGGAAGAGGATAATCTCTTGACCTTCAACAACGGTGACGATGGCGCGTTTGTATTTGGGCTTGGCACCGAGGAATTTACCAACGCGGCGGGTCTTGCGGGGGAGATTCTGAGTATCTACCCGTTTAACTTTGACATTAAATAGGGATTCGATCGCAGCCTTGATTTGGGTCTTATTGGCTTGAGGAACTACGTCAAAGACGTACTTGTTCTGTTCCATCATCGTGGTGGCTTTTTCAGTCACAATCACGTTCCGAATTAAATCGGGTAAATCACGGTCATCAACTCTAATCGTCATTGTAAACCTCCTGGATCTTAGCGATTGCTTCAGCCGTAGCAACAATCTGATCCGCATTGAGAAGATCGAATACGTTGAGTCCTGAGGCAGAAATCATTTTAACTTTGGCAATGTTCCGAACCGACAATAGGGTGTTGTCTTCTACTTCGGAAACGATGATTAGCACTTTGCTGTCAGCTTCTACACCCCAACGAGTCATCGCTTGAACGAACTCTTTGGTTTTGGGTTGAACTAAATTGGTTGTAAAGTCAGCAACGACGATGATATCTGCAATGCGACTCATCAGTGCCGTCCGTAGAGCGAGTCTCCGCTCTTTCCGGTTCATCTTCATGTTGTAGTCTTTGGGTTTTGGCCCAAAAATCACACCACCCCCACGCCAGAGTGGAGAACGAATCGAACCTGCACGAGCGCGTCCAGTACCTTTTTGCTTCCAAGGTTTCCGTCCACCACCGCGTACTTCGGCACGAGTTTTGGCACAGGCTGTACCTTGACGGGCATTGTTTGTCTGCCGGATCAGGGCACGGTGAACGATGTGAGAAGCATTTTCTTCTCTTGCAACGGCCAATTCGAGGGTGGCAGAGCCAGCTTCCTCGCCTTGCCAGTTGCGGATGACGCAATTAGCCATAACTATATTATTCGATTCTACTTACTGTGATTACTTACCGACTTTGACTTCAGGCACGATCCGTAGAAGTGCGCCAGGTTTGCCAGGAACAGAACCTTCAATCAAGAGCAGGTTACGATCGACATCAATCTGAACTACCACCAATTTCTTGATCGTGATTCGTTTGCCACCTAGTCGTCCAGCCATTTTCTTACCAGGGTAGACACGACCAGGAGTGGTACCAGCACCAGTCGAACCAGGTTCGCGGTGATTTTTGGAACCGTGAGTCATTGGTCCACGAGCAAAGTTCCAACGTTTTTGCCAACCAGCAAAACCTTTACCAATACTGTTGCCTGTAACGTCGATAAGTTGACCGACAGTGAAGATATCTGGTGTTACTGCCTGTCCGAGTGTCCACTCGTCAGTGCTATCGACCCGAAATTCTTGGAGGTGACGCAGTGGTGGTGCCTCGGATTTTTTGAGGTGTCCCAGTTCTGGTCTGTTGAGTGCTTTTTCTTTGACTTCATCAAAACCGATTTGGATGGAGCTATAGCCGTCTGTAGCTGTGGTTTTGATTTGAGTGATGGTGCATGGACCTGCTTGAACGACGGTGACAGGAATTGCTCTCCCTGTCTCTTTGTCGAAAATTTGGGTCATGCCGAGTTTGGTGCCGAGAATACCGATAGACACGGTGCTATATGTTTCCTTATATTTGAGACATCAGGATTTTGATGGACTTCCACCGGCAGGCGCGTCCATCTGTGGGTTTGACTTGTATTTACCAATCCAGCTTAACTTTAGCATCTATTTTGTGTGCTTTCGCACAAAACTTAGATGCGTCGGGGGGCAATAAGTTCTCACTTAACAAGGGACAAGGTATCAATTGGGAATCGTTTTGATGCTGGACAGACTGGAGTAGCAAGCTACTTAGTATCTATATTCAGCCGATTTACCCGCAGTCACAGCTCTAAAGCTGGAAGTTTCATGACCACAGCCTCTAATTCTACACTAGTCGATCGAGCTTGTCTAGATATCGATCGAGAATACAGCAATTCCAAATTCAAAATACTTCACCGATTCTTCACCAAGTGATCGGTCATTTCTGGTGGGGTTGGGTAGGTTTTGTCTAAGATTGAACGGTGACATCGACAATTGCTAGCATGAAGCGGCATTTTTATTCGGGGGTTCCCCCCGAATAAAAAAACGACAAGACACCTACCCCTACGAGATGTATGCACATAAGCAGTAAAATCAGAAGATTGCAAGCAAATATTGTAGATAAAGATTATGACAGCTCAACTGGTGTTTAACTTGGCTGGTGGTTCGGTATCCTGCGGCTTTACCCCCACAGCCGCGCAGGAATTGCAGACAAAACTGAATGAGATCGTCCAAGTACTCAAAGCCAAGACAGCCGAAATATCTGGCGGTGGGAGTAAACCAAAACAGTCTAAACCGATCGAGTATCAGTATACGGGGGATGTTTTCTTGGAGATGTTCTGCAATCCGAATATCTGGGCGAATCCCTTTGTGGCGAAAGTATTGATTACGCTGCGGGACGATCGAATCCGAGTCAGTAGTGAAGTGGAACTCACGCGAATTATTGAAGATGTCGATCGATTTATGGAACAATTCAATTAAAATACCTATCTGTAAGGTATCGAATTATCACTCTTAAGCCGATCGACAAATAGCAAGATATTGGGCGATTTAAAGATATGCTCAAGCTAGCAGTAATCGATTAGAATACTGACGTTTCATCATCTCAAGTTTTGACAGCTACTTGTGATTCGATATCTACAAAAATAGCGTGCATCTATACGAAAATAATATGACTATCAAATCGTTGGCGTTGGCGATAGCCTGCCCCTGGGCACAGCCTTTCTGCAAGAAAATCGTTAGTATCTGCTTATTCAGCTTCGTAAGTAGCTGCGTATACCCACATCAGTTGCTTGCTCAGTCGCCAAGCAAGTCCGCCCAGAGTAGTCCATCTAGCTATGAAGACGATCGGATTAGAGTGGTCGTTCAAGACTGTACCCGAAAACTACAAGACATTGTTTGCCATGCAACCTTGACTAGTAAAAGTAGCGATCGATCGATCGATCTCAATGGCAATACAATTAAGCTAGTAGATTTAGAAGGTAATGAATATTACCCAACGAGTATTCGACTAGCAAACCGGAGCAGCGAGAACAACTCAATCAAGACTGAATTGGTTGAAAATATTCCATTCAAAGCTAGTTTTATTTTCGGTAAAGTACCTGCTAATTTCACTCAAGCTGCTCTATTACAGATCCCACTGACTGGCGGTGTGGTTGCAACTGCAAAATTCCGCAATCTGGCAATTATTGGATCGAGTGGATCTTTTAGCAGCAATCGAAATAGTTCTACTCCAAAACCCGTGAACATTCCGGTTGCTGCGGCGACATCTGCTTTGCCAACAAAATCAGCTAGTACTAACCGAGAGACTAGTACTGAAAATACTTCAGTATGCCCTGACAATACTAAGGTGCTATATCGAGCGACTTCTAGAGACTATCTGCTATATATTTGTGGGGCTAAAAATCCGACGCACTATGTCGGATTGGCAAAAGATGGGACCCAAGGCATTACACTGAGACTGCGCTATTACGATCGAACTCAATTTTCAGCAGATAACGGCGAGGTAAACTATACAATTGCTGGGAATAGATTGGTGATTCGGAAGAATAACAAAGTTATTTTTCAGGACAAAATTCAAATTTTACAAGCCTTATCTAGTACGAATGTAGTCGAAGAAGTTGTGCCTAAGCCCAAGCCTAAAAAGAATTCGTCTGCTATAAACAATAGCAATTCAAATCGTAATTCAACAGTTCAACCTGTGACTAAAGTTAGGCGACAACCAGCAAATGGGGAAGAGTAGCATTTAGTAGACAAAGCTGCGTTTTTGTGCGTGGGAACCCTTGTATGAAAAACGGTGCTGAATTGATATATGAAGCGTAGATTTTGCCCTCACCCTGTCTTGTCGTTTTTTTATTCGGCGGCGTTTTTATTCGGGGTTTTCCCCCTAATAAAAAAACGCCAAGACGGGGGAACCCCCGTTGGCGGAAGCCCGCTCCCCCAGGAGAATAAAAACGCCGCTAAATCCCTCTCCCTCAGGGAGAGAGACTTTGAAATTAGATAGTAATTCATGTAGCAACTCAGTAATGCCTGAGTTGAAATTTGTAGTTGCTGGATAAATAGTTATCTGTTTGATGTTAAAGATTTCATTCTTTGGTTTGTTTAAGTACAATATTTTGAGCGAGAATTTGATCTAGTTTAGCTTCCTCACTTTTTGATGTTAATTTGATTGCCTCGTGGAGATCTCTTTGAGTCTTTCCCAGACTGAAGGTAGATGCAACAGAGAAGCCTAATCCCATTCCCATAAATCCTTTGACCCACAAATCTACTGGTAGATAGACAATACCTGTAGTTGTCATACCGATCGATAGAAAAAATGCTGCCCAAGTTTGAGCAATCCAAGCATTACTATCTCGTGGAGAACCAAACTGTTGCATATCAATAATCTCCTGAACTTAATGGTTAAGACACAATTTATTGGTGTCGATATATTTATATTAAAGGAGAGAACTATCGATCGATCTTCCAAGTAGACAGTTATTAAACTGGTTGGTAATTGGCTGTCTTGACGATCTCATTACGCTCTAAAACGTTCGAGGTCGAGCGTTGTGGTTTAACATATAGATCGATCTTCTTTCCCTACTGACTGATTCATGACTAATCCACCGTCCCAGTCCACTCCTGAAATAGCTTCAGGCAAAACTCCACTGTCGCCGCCGGATGGGTGGATGGAAATCGGTTCGATTGTTGGCGCACAGGGAATTAAAGGTGAGGTAAAGGTGCATCCCAACTCAGACTTCCCTGAACGGTTTGAGCAGGCGGGAGAACGCTGGTTGTGGGGCAGCCAGGATACTGAGCCGCAATCGATTCAATTGAAAAAAGGCTATGAAATTCCTGGTCGAAATCTGTATGTGGTACAGCTAGATGGGATCTTCAATCGCAATCAAGCCGAAAATTTGCGGGGGAAAATGTTGTTATTGCCAACAACCGATCGACCAAAATTGCGATCGGGGGAGTATCATAGTCAAGATTTGATCGGTTTAGCTGTCTTTCATCAGGAAACAGGGGTGGAAGTTGGTGTCGTTACAGATATTTTTACGGCTGGGCATGAGATATTAGTTGTCAGTGCGGCTCAGGCTAATGGGAAGATCGCTGAAGCCATGATTCCGTTTGTGAAGGAAATCGTGCCGATTGTCGATGTTGCTAATCGGCGGATTGAAATTTTGCCGCCAGCAGGACTGTTGGAGATTTATCTGCCTAGTTTTAAGGCTAGTCCAGAATGAGATGGGAGTGTGTTTGAGTTGTGGCGGAGATCTACCCACCCCGTCGCTACGCGCCACCCCTCCAAGGAGGGGATTTTCTAGTACATCATTAGCTAATTGGGTTGGGTAAATATTGAAGCTGGGAACAATTTGGGACAAATAGCCAACAACAAGTAACAAACAACTACTGATTAGATGGAACAGCTTAATAACGCATTTACCCTCTTTTTAAGCTTGCTGGTAGAAGCTATCCCATTCTTATTGTTAGGGGTGGTGCTGTCGAGTGTGCTGCTGATTTTTATCGATGAACGATGGTTGATGAAGCACATGCCTACGAATCCAGTACTGGGGGCATTTGCGGGGAGTTGTATCGGCTTTTTATTCCCCGTGTGTGAGTGTGGGAATGTGCCTGTGGCGCGACGGTTGATCATGCAGGGAGTGCCGATGCCTGTGGCGATTGGCTTTTTGCTGGCAGCACCGACAGTTAATCCAATTGTAATTTGGTCTACTTGGATTGCTTTTCACGATCGACCGGAGATTGTCGTATTGAGGGTGGTATTCTCGCTCCTAATCGCCACAATTGTGGGCTATATTTTTAGCGTCCAGACTGATCTTAAGCCGATTCTTCAGCCTGCGATCGCGTTGGGGACAATTCGCTCTCAGCCGAAGGTAAGTACTGGATCTAGTTTGCTCGATGGCGGTGATTTTATGTTGGGGACTGCTGGTGCTGCACCGCTGCGGATGACTCAAGATCTGATGCAACCGCCAAAGCGATCGATTCGCGATAATGTGAATTTGGTACTGGATAATGTGGTTCAGGAACTCCGTGAATTGGGTGGGGTATTGGTATTGGGCAGTGCTGTCGCTGCGGCAATTCAAACACTGACACCACGGGAACTAATTGTCAGTTTAGGTGAAGGGCCAATTTTATCGATCGTGGTAATGATGCTATTGGCTGGCTCGATTTCAATTTGCTCAACTGTAGACTCGTTTTTCGCCCTCTCCTTTGCAGCAACTTTTACCAGCGGTTCGCTACTAGCATTTCTAGTATTTGGGCCAATGTTTGACCTCAAAAGTATTGGCTTAATGTTATCGATCTTTAAGCCTAAAGCAATTTTCTACATCTTTGCGATCGCTACTCAACTAACTTTTCTGTTCACCCTATTCGTGAATTTCCATGTCAGCTAACTCCCCCAAGGATCGCTCCAGTCTGCGGAAGTCGTGGTTAGATATCCTCGCTATTGCTGCCTGGGGGATTCTACTGCTAAAGTACGCGATCGATGGTACCCTGTACATCCTGATTCATCCCAGCTACTATTTGCTCGTCACAGTTACGGGTGGGTGCTTATTGTTGATTGGAATCCTCCAAGGTTGGAGATTATATCGCGGTAGAATTCTCGCCGATCAGATCCACAGTAGTCTGCTGCCTCAGGGTCTAACGGCAATGCTACTATTAGGTACAGCGATCGCTGGATTGATTATTACTCCCAAATTATTTACCAGTCAAGCAGCAATCCAGCGCGGCATTTCTGCTGAATCTGTCACTGTCACTCGTAGCAAAACTAAAGCTTTCAATACTAGCGTCAAACCAGAGTCCAGAACCCTCGTAGATTGGGTGCGAACGCTGAATAACTATCCCGAACCCGATGCTTATTTGGGTCAAAAAGCGAATATTAATGGGTTTGTATTCTACGCTAAAGATTTACCAGCTAACTACCTGATGCTATCGAGATTTGTGATTACCTGCTGTGCCGCAGATGCTTATCCAGTATCCATCCCAGTTAAGTTCACAGGTACTCGTCAAACCTATCCCCAAGATAGCTGGTTCCAAGTCAAAGGCAAAGCGATCGTCGAGACATTTTTAGGCAGTCGTCAGTTCGTGATTGAAGCCAGTGAGATTAAAGCTATTCCGACACCGAAGAATCCTTATCAAGAATAGGCAGGTAGGGTGTGTTACTGCGGAGCATAACGCACCATTCGCATTCCATTGGTGCGTTATGCTCCGCAGTAACACACTACGAACTCCTAAAATCCCCGTGAATTCTAGCAAACTACTCCCACTCGATCGAATTGCCATGATCATCATGGCAGGACTGGCAATTATTACCCTGATTTTAGTCTGGAGTGGCGATCGAACATTGCCGCAGGTACGAGATTTTAATTGGCAAAATCGGAGTATTAGTGCCGAGGATACCGCCTTTACATTGACATTTAATCGATCGATCGATCGTCCCAGTGTCGAGAAAAGACTCCAAATCCAACCGCCCCTACCTGGAAAAATCAGTTGGGCGGGGTCTAAAATGGCTTATACGCTAGCTCATCCAGCTCCCTATGGGAATACCTATAAAGTAAGCTTAAAAGGTGCTCAAGAGTCAGTTGGCAAGAAAGCAGGGAAGGAAATGGTGCCCTTTGTCGGTCAATTTCGGACACCCGATCGAATGTTTGCCTATATCGGTAGTGGTGAAGCAGATCGAGGGCGAATTGTGATCTACAATTTCAAGACTCAGAAACCGATCGTGATTACTCCCGCAGAGCTAGTGGTGACTGATTTCAAAGTCGATAACCAGAGTCAAAAAATTATCTTTACAGCCACAGACACCAAGACACTGCAAAATGGTCAACCTGCGATCGCTAGTCAACAGGTTTATAGTGTTAGTACCGGAGTCGTCCCCCGCGATAGTGATACTCAATTTACGCCCCCTGGCAAACTCGAAATAATCCTCGACAATCGGGAATACCAGAACGTCAAATTCGATCTGGCACCTGATGGTAGCAAAGTAGTCGTCCAACGAGTCAGTCGCAAAAATCCCAGTGACTTTGCCCTATGGGTTGTAGCTCTCGACAAATCTGCTCCACCGACTAAACTCAAACAAAGCGGTGACTTTGTGATTACTCCCGACAGTAGCGAAGTCGCTGCCGCCGTGGGCGAAGGGGTATCAATTTTTCCAATTACACCAACGAAGGGCAGTAATTTAGACTTCTTGCCCAAATTCGGTAACGTGCTGAGTTTTGCGATCGATGGTAGTGCCGCAGCAATGGTCGAATACAATAGCGACTATACCAAATCATTATTTGTCGTCAACAATCAAGGGATCGATCAGCAAGTATTCAAAACTAATGGCTCGATTTGGGATGCGAGATTTTCCCCCGCCAAAGATATCATTTATTGTTTGGCAACAGAACTCAAAACCAATGGCAATAGTAGCCAAGAAGAACCCTATCTAGCCGCGATCGATCTCAAGACTCAAAAGATCTTATTGATGATGCTACTGCCGATTCAACAAGGGATTCAGATGAGTTTAGCACCAGATGGATTGGCTGTGCTGTTCGATCAGGTAGACAAAGGTGAAAGTACCAATCAAATTATTCAAGGTGGCAGTAGCGGCATCATGTGGTTGTTGCCCATCCCACCCAATATCCGCGAACAGACTACTCCTGCCAAAGCGGAGCGAGTTCCCCTTTCTGGTTGGCATCCACGTTGGTTGCCTTGAGCTGATAAAATAGTAATAAAATAGTAATAAATATGTATCTATATTTATGCGCCGCGATACAATTTTCTATCAATTATTTCAGCAATCGCCGACTCTATTGTTCGAGTTGCTACCACAACCACCAGCAAATGCGGCTCGATATACTTTTGAAGCGGTGGAGGTGAAAGAGACAGGTTTTCGGATGGATGGGGTGTTTTTACCGCCAGATGTTTTGGGAATAGTCTATTTCAGTGAGGCACAGTTTCAGAAAGACGAGCTGCTGTACGAGCGAATGTTAGCGGAGATTAGCATTTATGTTTACCGTAATCGCGATCGCATCTCTGACTGGCAAGCGGTGGTCATTTATCCCGGTAGAAGTATCGAGCAATCTAATCCTGACATAGTGCGGGAGTTTTTGGCTAGTGGAAGAATTGTGCGGGTTTATCTTGATGAGCTGGGTGAGATTGAAGCGTTACCGATTGGTGTGGGGTTGATGGTATTGACGACGTTGGAGGGGGATACAGCAAAAACTGAAGCTAGATCGGCGATCGAGCGTTCTGGCGGCGATTTGGATATAATCGAGATGATCGCCAAGATCGTGGTTTATAAGTTTAATTCATTAAGTCGGGATGAGGTGAATGTGATGCTGGGGATTGAGTTGCAACAGACGCGAGTTTATCAGGAAGCTAAGGCTGAGGGCAAGGCTGAGGGACAAGAAATTGGAGTGCAGCGGGAACGAGCGTTGATACTCAAGCAGCTCAATCGCAAGTTAGGAAATCTATCGCCACAGCTAATCGATCGAGTCAATAGTTTACAACTCGATCGACTAGAATCTCTCGGTGAGGATTTATTAGACTTTACTTCGATCGCAGATTTAGAAGCTTGGTTTGGTCAAAATTAGCGATCGGTATTGATAATTTTGCGTTATTGTCGAACGTGCAAGCGCACTCCCTAATGGTGGCCGAAAGTGAATTATCAAATATTAGCATCGTCGATTAAACCTCAATCTGAAGTTGTCGCTTCGTTCAAGGTTATTCGTGGGCATTTGCCCACCCTACGGCTGTCCTGTATGATTTTCTCCAGATTCAACATGTTCAATCAGAAAATAAAACCAGGGGAGCGGGTTTATTGATTTTCAAGGCGGTTTTCCAGAAAATCGCAAGCGTCGCCTAGCATCGATCGGCTAGCCTTGTTGTCGCAAACCTTTTTTGCGTCTGAGTCCCTGCCTTCCCGCACGGCTGCTGTGAAGTACTCATTTACCACTTCCGGCTGGGTAGATGCAATTTTTTTGTTTGTCACAACAATATTTTTAGCAGCTTCGATTGCTTTTGGGGGAAACGCATTGAGTATTTCGGCTGGCGAAGGGGATGGGTTTGCTCCGTTTACGGTCGCTGCTTTTCTGGCTTGTTCGAGTTGTTCCTGTGTGAAAACCTCAAGTATTTCTGTCACTGTTGGTTCAGGTTGGTACTTTGCAGGTTCAGACACTGGTTTTTCATCTTGCTTTTGTTTGTACTTTGTTTCCACTGCATCTAGCTTTGTATTTATTCTGTCAGCAGCCGCTTGAATTTCTGCCACTGACTGGCTTGGACTAGCTGTCTTGACAACCTGCTGACAAACAGTGACTGCGATCCAACTCAATCCCGCGATAAACGCACAACGGATAATTACTCGATCGACTGTTGCGTTGATTTCTTTCTTGTTGTTAGCCATTTACTTTACTCGATTGGTTGATACAACAAATATATCAACAGCAAAATTAAACTACTGTGATTTCGATGGTGTCAAAGTTTGCGATCGTGGTTGATCGTCTTGGGCAGATTTGACAAGTCGATTTATTAATATCGGTTCATACACATCCTCATTTCGTCCATAGTTTTATTTGTTGTCCTGCAATATTCGGCACGATAACTAAGTGACTCTTTGAGATTTTTATTATGCTCTTTTTGATAAGGAGTATCCAGCATTCCAGAGCAAGCCGCGAACATAAACGCGATCGATATCAAGCCAAAGCACAATTTCACTTTCTCTCGCATTACATTTAAGCCAAATAAATACACCTCTATATTCACTTAGTTAAATTGATTATCAGGACACTTTTGGAAATTTTCGGCTGAATCAGTTGAGAATAGCTGGACACCATTGAGCTAAAATGACGATCGAGTCTTCAAGCAGGATCGAGTTATGGAAGCCAGCCCAGCCCAGATTAGTCAAGCAGTTCAAAATCTCTACGATACCTATCCCTTTCCGCCGGAACCGTTGCTAGACGAGCCGCCACCAGGATTTAATTGGCGATGGCAATGGGATGCGGCTTACAATTTTTGTACTGGACAGATGCCTAGTCGGAGCGACATTAGAATTTTGGATGCTGGCTGTGGAACGGGTGTGAGTACCGATAGCCTGGTACATCTCAATCCCCAGGCGCAGGTGACAGCGATCGATCTCAGTCCAGGTGCGCTCAAAGTCGCTACAGAACGCTGCGCTCGATCGGGTGCAACGCGGGTAGAATTTCATCATCTGAGCCTATTTGATATTGCCCAGATCCCTGGCGAATTTGACCTAATTAACTCGGTTGGAGTACTGCACCATACTCCAGATCCAATTCGGGGAATTCAAGCCTTGGCAGCCAAATTAGCCCCTGGTGGCTTGATGCACATTTTTGTCTATGGCGAATTGGGGCGATGGGAAATCGAATTGATGCAAAAAGCGATCGGCATGTTGCAGGGCGACAAGCGGGGTGACTATCAAGATGGTGTTAAGATCGGTCGATCGGTATTTGCTGCTTTGCCAGAAACTAATCGACTAGTCAAGCGGGAAAAAGAACGCTGGGCGATGGAAAATCACCAGGATGAATGCTTTGCTGATATGTACGTTCATCCCCAGGAGATTGACTACAATATCGAGACTTTATTTGAACTAATTGATGCTTCTGGGTTAGATTTTGTCGGCTTTTCCAATCCTGAATTCTGGAGTCTCGATCGACTATTAGCAAAAGCACCTGAAGCACTGGAACGAGCAAAAAAACTAGATATTCGTGCCCAGTACCGACTAATCGAACTTCTCGATCCTGAAGTTGCCCACTATGAATTTTTCCTAGCGAAACCACCATTACCAGCAACAATAGACTGGTCACAAGATGAGATCTTTCTAGCTGCAATCCCTTATCGACACACCTGTATTGAAGGCTGGGAAAGTCAGCATGTGTTTAATTGTGATTGGAAACTGATCAATCTTAGCGATCTGGAATTTGCATTTATGCAAGCTTGTGATCAAAATCCACAAAAACAACTAACGGTTGGAAATATATTAGAGAAAATTGAATTGTCAGTTACAGATATCCGATCTCTGTTGACTAATAAATTAATTATGTTGAAGGTCAAACAACAATAACTGATAACTAACCAATCACAGATCCCCAACTTCTCCAAGAAATCGAGGATCTAATTCACCCTAATTTACGTGGCGATAATTAGTTTATGTCTGTAACCGTTCATTTCTTACCTGATAAAGTTACTGTTACCGCCGAACCAGGCGAATCCTTGCTCAACGTTGCAGATCGAGCCGGAGTGACAATTCCGACTGGTTGCTTGATGGGTTCTTGTTTTGCCTGCGAAGTAGAAATTGAAGGGCAAGAAAACCCTGTGCGGGCTTGTCTGGCGAGTATTCCAATCGATGAACCAATCCTAATTGTACGTCGCTATGACGATCCAATTTGGTGAATTGGCTCACAAAAATCATCAGAAACTTTTTGAAAACAAAACAATAGCCCGCTAATGCAGGCTATTGTTTTAAGCAATTCTAGATTCCGATCGAATATTATGCAGCAGCTTCACTTTCAGCAAGTGCGGCAGCAGCGGCGGCTTTAGCAGCCTTCTTAGGTGGATCGAGCTTGAGGCTCAAGTAGCGAATGACATCTTCACTCAGACGCATTGCTCGTTCTAATGGGGCAATTTCTTTGCCAGAACCAGTAAAGTTGACTTGAACATAGATGCCGTCACGGTGCTTACCAATCAGGTAGGCAAGACGACGTTTGCCACGTTGTTGAATTTCAATATCGGTAGCACCATTGGTTTCAATGATCCCTTTGTATCGCTCGATCGATTCGGTTGCCTGATCGTCTGACAAGTCAGGACGCAGGATGTACATGATTTCGTATTTATCGCTCACAGATTCTCCTTATGGACATATTGGCTTCAGCTTAGTTCACAGTTGTGATATGCGGAGGCAAGGATTTACTATCATATCAGCAATTAGGGCAGATAGATCGAGATATTATTTCTGGAGTAGGATTATTTCTGATTCTAGGATCTAGATTCTAGGGTTAGCTAAACCATTTGGGATGATGATTGTCTTGCTGCTCGATATAGGCGATCACCCACCAGCTACAAGTAGTAAAACTCAACAGCAGACAAGTAGATAGCAGATAAGCACTACAGATAGCACGGACGATATCGGCGGCAGAAATAGAATCGAACATGGTTCCTTCAGCTCAAGGCTGTTGAAGTTGTTTGAGAATTACTTTGTATAAATAATTCTGCTAGTTAATACGCGAAGTCGGCGGTGTTTTCCGGCACATTAACGAAAAGTTTTTGTGCTATCGGCACCAGACTCCGTAAAGGCAAATGAGCTAGGGCTAGTAATGCTGACAATTACCAGATTGATTAGGTTGCACGGTGTTAGTGCAGCGGAATCCTCATAATTAATTGATGCAGTGAACCAACTCTTAATCATATCAACATATGGTTATTGTACCCAGGTTTATTAAGAAATCTTTAAGAAAAATTGACAAGCGCGAAAGACGATCTGTAACGTTGGCTGGACACTGCTGAAACAATTGATTTTGCTAGCATTCATCACATATGGTACCTCGATCGAATTGCCAAAGACATCCGATCGCTCAATCGCGATACACTTATTGACAATTTGTAACTGTTTGAACTAGGCTTTTGGGACTTGGATCTTGAGAAGTGTGCATTAAGTTAAAATTTGAGTACTCACAATCGAGCAGCTAAAACCTAACGCCTCAATTCCCACCAGGGAGTCTGTGGCGACTCGTGATGCTCGTAGTGATAGCCAAAGTGATAACAGGTAACAAGCGACCACCAAGTGGATCTGTCGATGGTGGTGGCGCGATGTGGATTTGTATAGCCACCAAGTGGCTCACGATGTGGGAGGAATGTCCCAAAATAGAATAGTTGGAGCGAACTTAGTAAAGATGGAATGATCCAGAACAGCAAAATATTGAGGATAGAAAAATGACAGATTGTGACGTAGAGACCAAACATCACTACTAAATTGAGCAACTGTCTCCAGCTAATGTGTTCGCAGACAAAATGACAGTACCATCCCCAAAAATGAGCTGTACTAGCATCATGAAAATCGGGATCTCGATCGCTAGCTGGATACTGATGATGTAACTGATGTTTGGCAAAAAGCTGTGAATAGTCAAATCCAGCATATAACCACAAGCATAGTTGCCCGATCGATCTATTTAAAGATGACAATGGATGGATACTGCCGTGCATCCCATCATGAGCAGTAATGAATAATCCGGTATACAGCCAAGTTTGCCAGCCAACTAGGCAGACTAAGCAAACAATCGGCACATTGCTAACTTCAACCTGGGCACAGTTCCAGAGGCTAATTGCCCAGACTCCCACGATCGCGATCGCTACCTGCAAGGGTAAGCTGTTGGTGAGTTCTCGCAATCTAGCAAACATTAATTAAGTATCCTTTGCAAATAACATAACTCGAATAATATAAGAAAGAGTAAATACTCTCATAAGCCAATCAATCTTTGTTGAAATAGCTTGCTTTTTGGATCGCAATCGTTTTAGTATCGTAACAAGACAGTAAAGTTTTGTAAACAAAACCTGATAAATATCTGTTTATCCCATATAGGGTCATAAGTACTTATGTCTATTTCACTCAAGTCTGCTCAATCAATCTTTTCTAATACTTTAATTGCTGATGCGGTGCCTGCTGTTACCGCAGCCTTCGATCAGCTCAGTGTCGAAGACCAACTAGCATTACTTTGGTACGCATACACCGAGATGGGTGTAACGATTACCCCTGCGGCTACGGGTTCCGCTAGTATGGCTCTAGCACAACCGCTGCTCGACCAAATCAAAGCAATGCAGCCTGCGGATCAAACCCAGGTGATGACTGATTTTGCAATGCACACAGATACCCCAATTTGCCGAGCGTATACTGCCTTCCGCATGAATACCAAACTGGGTTTTTGGTATGAATTGGGTCAAATGATGAAACAGGGATTGGTAGCACCGATTCCTCCTGCTTATGTAGCTTCTGCTGAAGCAACTGCACTGCTTGAAACAATCAAGCAGCTTGATGCAGGTCAACAAATCACAGTATTGCGGAATACTGTAGTTAACATGGGTTATGACCCTGCTCGCGGTCAAGATTACGACAAGCGTGAAGCACCATCTGTTACTCCTCGTGCCTTTGCAGATCGCTCTCGTGCTGCGATCGAAGGTGTAGATAACTATACCGTCTTAAGCTACATCGATAACATGAATGCTTTTGACTTTACGGCTGCGTCTGGGTTATTCGCAGCAGAAGGCGCACTTCAACCTCCATTCCAAGCACCTGTTGTTGGTCCTGCGGCAATTCTGACCTACATGCGGGAAGAATGTGTCGGTTTGAAGATGTTACCAGAACGTGGTGTTGTCGAATCGATCGATGATGGTTACACTCAGGTAAAAGTGACTGGAAAAGTCCAAACGCCTTGGTTTGGTGCTAGTGTCGGGATGAACATCGCTTGGCGGTTCCTACTCGATCCTCAAGGTAAAATCTTCTTCGTTGCGATCGATCTTTTAGCTTCTCCAAAAGAATTGCTCAACCTCCGTCGTGCTTAATTTATCCTAATTTTCTTGACATGACACAAAACCCGACTTCTGAATAGAAGTCGGGTTTTGTGTCATGTCAAACTACCCAATATTTCCGATCAAATCTTTGCTCGATCGATCTTAAATAACCATACCATTACCGCTACCACGGTAATTTGAACACCAAGGTTAGGAATGGTTGTTTCTAAATCTCTACCAGCAAGTAGCTTGAAAAAGAAGACTACGCCACCAATTGCGCCAGACAGCGCGCAACTTACATACACAAACTGCCGCAAACCCCTAAATGGTGATTTGGCTTCAGCCTGGAGCCGACTCCAAAGCTCAGGATCGATCGAATCAGGTTTTGATTTTGGTTTAATTTCTGCCATTTTGTCCGCAAGTCAACTTATAATGTGGTCTGGATATATTAATTTTGCCGATGTAGCTCAGTGGTAGAGTAATCGATTCGTAATCGATCGGTCGTGGGTTCGACTCCCATCATCGGCTTATTATTCTATGGTAATAATTCTAGGCTTCTGAACTTTGAGAAAATAGTCCGAGTAGCGGCCCAAGCAACGCCCCAAACACGAAACCTCCTGCATGTGCCCAATAAGCAACTCCGCCACTCTCCATTCCGACATTAGTACGGGGGGCGAGAGTGGCAAAGCTGTATAGAGCTTGCTGAAAAAACCAAATCCCCAGATAGAAATAGGCGGGAATCTTTGTTACAAAGGGGAAGATCCCGATCGGAATCACCGTCTTGACACTGACATTTGGAAAGCGAATAATATAAGCTCCCATCACACCTGCGATCGCCCCACTAGCCCCAAGAGAGGGAATTCCTGAAGTTTGACTGAAGAACCACTGGGATAAGCCCGCAAGTATGCCACAGACTAGATAGAAAAGTAGGAACTTAACATGCCCTAATTGCTCCTCGACGTTGTTACCAAAGATCCACAGGAACAGCATATTCCCTGCGACGTGGGCGAAACCCCCGTGGAGAAATTGAGAAGTAATTAAGGTCAATATTTCTGGTGGTTCTACAGGTAGGATCGGCGCGGGATATCCGGTGATGGCACCTGTAAGCTGTGCTGGAACTACTGCCCATTGATAGAAGAAGTTTGTCAATCCTTGTTCGGGGAGCGTTAATTCGTAGGTAAAGATTAAAATATTTAAGGCAATTAACCCATAGGTGACATAGGGCGTAATCCTAATGGGATTATCATCGTCGATCGGAAACATAATTAAGTTAGTTGATAGTTGTTGGCGGTAGCGGAGCGTTTGCCCGTGCCTCCGGCAGGCTAACGCCAAGAGCAATAGCCTTTCCGTAGGAAAATAACTGATAGCGAATTAGAAACCCAACGCGCTAGAGATATTGAGTTTCGAGGCTTAACCCAGTCTACAAATCTAATTTTTCATCAACACAGCAACCGCCCCAATTAATACCGCGCCGCCACCGATTCGGAATAACAGTGACTGAAGCTTGGGTTGAACACGATCGATCCCTAATCCCATCCCAATTCCAGCTAAGTGTAACGCAGTCGTTGAAATAATAAACCCACTACCATAAGTCAATCCTGAAGCTGTCTCTGGCATTTCAGCTCCGTGAGCATAGCCGTGGAAGATGGCGAGGATTGCGACAATACTCGCGCTGAAAGTGAGTGGGAATCTCGCAGCAAACAGCAGTAGTAAGCCGAGGATAAAATCAGAAGCTAAAATTCCCTGCTCGACCCCTGGCAACGGTAGTCCAAAATGCCCCAAAACGCTGCTACTAGCCATCGTCAGCACAAATGAACCAGGAACTAGCCAGAGAGCTTTTCCACCCATCTGAGCCGCCCATAAGCCGACAGCTACCATCGCCAGAATATGGTCTAAACCACCGAGCGGGTGTCCCAAACCATGCAAAAATCCATTTGGATCGCTAACTCCAGTGTGAGCGTTAGCCACAGTCGGAATCAAAAGAGTAATTGCGATCGCACCAACTAGATACTGCCAAAATTGATTCTTTTTCATTTTTCAAGATCCTGTGAATTATCAATAATTTAACACCAACATCAAACCTTAATCATCAGCATCGCTGCCTTCACTTTCGGCTGGCAATGCCGCAACGATCGCATCAATTACCCGCGCTACCTGAATAATCTCCATCCCCACATCGGGGAAAATTTGATGTCCTTTGGGGACAATTGCCCGTTTAAAGCCTAGTTTTGCTGCTTCTTTAAGGCGTAATTCTAATTGGGATACTTGGCGCACCTGACCGCCCAAGCCCACTTCACCGATTAGGATCGTGAATGGAGCTACGACTCGATCGCGAAAACTGGCGACAATGGCGATCGCAATCCCTAGATCTACGGCAGGTTCTGACACGTTTAGCCCACCAGCCGAAGCGACATAAGCATCTAATTTGGAGAGCGGAATTCCGACTCGTTTTTCGAGTACTGCCAGAATTTGAGTGAGGCGATTTTGATCTATCCCTGTCCCTGCTCGTCGGGGCGATGGATAGCTGGTGGGACTGACTAAGGCTTGTAGCTCTACCACAATCGGTCGAGTCCCTTCACAAGCCACGACAATTGATGAACCTGGAGCCATGCCCTGACGATCTCCCAGAAACAGCTCAGACGGGTTGTCAACCTCTCTTAATCCTCGATCGACCATCTCGAACACTCCCACCTCATGAGTTGCTCCAAACCGATTCTTGGTCGATCTCAGCAGCCGATGGGAGGCAAATCTGTCGCCTTCAAAATAGAGGACAGTATCGACTAAATGCTCTAAAACTTTCGGTCCGGCGATCGCACCTTCTTTGGTAACATGTCCAACAATCAGCAGGGTAATATCTTCTCGTTTAGCTACCTTCATCAGAGCTGCGGTACATTCTCGCACCTGGGCTACTGAACCTGCGGCGGATGTCAGCGCGGGAAAATAGACAGTTTGGATACTATCAATCACGGCGACGTGGGGTCTGAGGGCTTCTAATTCTCTGAGAATTTCTTCTAAATCTGTCTCAGCTTGGACATATAAGTTAGCTCCATCCGCTATTGTTAGCGGTGCTGCTGATTTTGTTTCAGTTATTTCCTCCCCATCTAGCTCGCCTTTGGTACCTTCAACGCCTAAACGGGAAGCCCTAAGCTTGACTTGTTTGCCAGATTCCTCGCCACAAACATACAGCACTCGATAATGTTTGGACATTAGATTGGCGGTTTGGAGTAGTAGGGTAGATTTGCCAATCCCTGGATCTCCACCAATTAATACGAGTGAACCAGGCACAATCCCACCCCCCAAAACTCGATCGAGTTCTGCAAACCCAGAGCACCAGCGTTCTTCTTCACCATCGACAATTTGAGGGAAAGTCAGCGCGGCTAGGGGATGAGGAGCTTCGTTCGATCGATTACCAGTATTGTTTCCCAGTCCTCTTGACGCAGAGGGAGGAGCTTGTTCGATGAGTGAGCCATAGGTATTACAGATCGGGCATTTCCCATACCATTGCGGCGATGTCGATCCGCATTCATTGCAAACATAGGATGTGCGCGGCTGTTTTGCCATTTTCAGTTCAGTGGTAGAGGGTGGATAATTGGAATAAGAGCCTAAACTCTATTTACAGCACAATTTACCTGTGGGAGCAGGAACTTGGAATTTAGATTAGTGATTAGCAAATGTTAATGGTGTTGCAGTGACGAATGACGCAATTCTGATTTCTGAAGCGGTTGGAATGCACCAATTTAGTTAAGATTAATGATAATCTTAATTATAGGATGTTAAAACTTAACGTTAAAAAAATTACCACCATACGATAGGAGCTTTGATAAGCTTGGAAAATCATAAGGAAACTATTCTAGTCGTTGATGATGAGGCTAGCATCCGTCGCATTTTGGAAACTCGCCTTTCAATGATCGGCTATGACGTAGTTACGGCGGCAGACGGGGAAGAAGCCCTGGAAATATTTAGAGAAACTTGTCCCGATCTGGTCGTTCTGGATGTGATGATGCCGAAGCTCGATGGCTACGGTGTATGTCAAGAGCTACGCAAGGAATCAGATGTACCGATCATTATGCTGACGGCGTTGGGTGACGTTGCCGATCGCATTACCGGACTAGAATTGGGTGCGGATGACTATGTAGTCAAGCCCTTTTCGCCGAAGGAATTGGAAGCGCGGATTCGTTCGGTACTCCGACGGGTGGATAAAAATGGTCTAAATGGAATTCCTAGTTCCGGTGTAATCCAAATCGCCACCATTAGGATCGACACCAATAAACGTCAGGTCTATAAGGGCGACGAACGAATTCGTCTGACGGGGATGGAATTTAGTCTACTCGAATTGTTGGTGAGTCGATCGGGTGAAGCTTTCTCGCGATCGGAAATTCTCCAAGAAGTTTGGGGCTATACTCCCGAACGGCATGTTGATACTAGAGTCGTGGATGTCCACATCTCGCGGCTCCGTGCCAAATTAGAGGAAGATCCCAGCAATCCAGAGCTGATTCTCACAGCTAGGGGTACGGGCTATTTATTCCAGCGGATCATCGAACCTGATGAAATTTAGAGATTAGGGAATAATTAAGAAGATAGTGGGTGGGTTTCACGACGTAAAACCCACCCACTATTTGTAAAGTGTCAACTCAGCCAGTGACTACCGATACCCGATCTGACAACTTCCATCTTCAGAAATTCAAATTTGCTTTTGCAACCCAATTAGGTAAATCTGGTGCATAGACAACAGTTCTATCACTTTCAATCGCAGCCAATAGCTGATGTCCAGCATCTGTAGAATTATCGTAGAGGATTAGTTCATCAACTATTTTGGCAGCTTTATTCAGATTAGCCAAACTGCGTTCATAACGACGCAAAATGTCTTCTCTAGAGACATCATGACCACCTAACTTAACTCTATCTGCTACTCGCAAAACATTCATATTGGGATTGTCGATCCCGATATACATCAATACAACTAACCAACCTCGACTTTTTGCCTCACGTATCAATTTAATGTAAGTGTTTCCAGCAAAAGTGGTTTCAACTATAAAGCTAGATTCAGACTGAATATACTGCTGGGACAGAGCTAGAGCCTGTCTGCCAGCCGCAATTGCCGCAGAAGCTGGATCGAGTGGATTGAGTTCTTTGGCAATTGCATCGGGGTCGATTAATAAAATTGGTCGATCGAACTGTTTAGTCAATGTCGATTTACCGGAGCCATTAGCTCCAGCAATTACTGTCAAAGTTGGCATACTTTATAAAATTTTGCCGATTACTTTTTCGCTGCCATCTGCCTGAATTTCAAGCTCAAATTTCTGTCCATTGGCTTCTTCTCTAACTAATTTATGACCGAGCATGTAGTGAATCGGCTCTCCCATTGCTTTGAGGCGAGCAATATCTTCCGCAACTTGTTTTTGTCCAGCCGCTGCCATTTTTCTAGCTCGGCTCTCGATGTCTTCACCAGGAATGATATTGAAACCAGTATCTGTTTGAGGTTTGGTATAAGTCATAATGTTTTCTCCTTAAATTTATTATAAGATCCAATCTAACTTACGTCGCTTGCCACATCACACAAATTCTACCCGATTAAACTCTCAGACCATTTTATGAGCAAAGACCCCAACCGGATTGTCCGACTCGTGCCTCTAGGGGCGGGTGGGATAGCCGGAACACTATTAATGATCAATCGGGTACTAACCCCAGAATTGACCGACTCACAGGCTCGATCGGATGCTGTAGGGGTGATTTTAACTGCGGTACTAATCCTGACTGGATTGCTGTGGCAACAAGTCCAGCCGAAACAGTCCGATAGCGTGATTTTAGAAGGTGAGCAGGGATTTGAACTCTCACCAGATTTACCAGAAGCCCTGCAAACAGAGCTAGCTTGGGCATCTCATCTACTGCTGACGAATACGGTGACTCGATCGATCCTAGTTTACTACCAGGGTAGAGTCTTGCTCCGACGGGGTATCTTGGCACCAAAAGCCGAAGTTACTCCGGGCGTAATTCTCGATCGAGTTTTAACCAAACAGAAAGCTATTTATTTAGTAGACACCAAAGTTTACCCTGGTAGACTTGAGTTTGATTATTTGCCAGCCAACACTCAAGGAATTATTTGTCAGCCATTAGGTAGTCAGGGGGTGATGATTCTGGGGGCAAATACGCCGCGCAGCTATACCAAGCAAGATGAAGTTTGGGTCGAGGGAATTGCGGATAAGTTGGCAAATAGTTTAGATTTGGCTTTTCCTGTAGCCCAAATCATCGATTAGTTGAACAATTTTTGTCAAAATAGTAATTTAGGCAGTTATTATGTGCATAATAAAACTAACATTAAACTAATTCGATCGTGGCTAAAACAAAAGTAGAATCTGCACCTAAGGGCAGTAAAAAATCTGAGACTGAGACTGCAAAGGTAGCTACCAAAGTAGCTAAATCAGAAAAAGTAGTTGCTAAAACCGAAGCACCAACTGAGGTTGCTGTAACTGACGCACCATTGACTGGTAAAGCTTTGCTGCAAAAAGTCAAAGAACTTTCTCATCTTGCCAAGCGGGAAACTGCCAAGGAATGTGGCTATATTAAAACCTCGGCTTCCGGCGGAGTTCGCACCGATTTATCTGGCTTTTATGATGCTGTCCTGTCGGCGAAGGGCGTTAAGTTGGATGAAAGTAGTAGAGACACTCGCGGCAAAGTTGCTACCTACAAAGCTACCGTCCACAAGAATGGTCAGCTATTAATTGGTTCTGCTTATACTAAAGGCATGGGTCTGAAGGAAGGTGATGTCTTTACGATTAAGCTCGGCTACAAGCATATCCACTTAATTCAAGAAGATTAAATCAGTTGGCGAGGATGTAATTAAAAATGGGTCGATCCTGAGGAGGATCGACCCATAATTTTGGGAACGTGCTTTAAGCAATGACTATTGAAGCACCAGAGTAACATTGGCGTTTTGTAAACCACCACGTTGTTGAACTTCAGATAGAGTCTTGTTAACTGCGTACTTTTGGTTGATTGAGTTGATTAGCTCAGTTTGGTTGTGCTTTTTGGCAACGCCCCAGAGATCGGCGATGAGGTCAAAAGAACCATCGCTGTTGCGGGACCAGCCTAGATCGTATTCACCTTCAAGGGTCGCAACGATGTCAGCACGGACACGCTGACCTTGGTAGCCGCGTAGATCTGCTTCAGTTTTGACATTGATACCGAGATCGCGGAGCGAATTTTGCAAGACTACCGCGTCGGTGATTTTGGTACGGAGAGTGCTAAAGTGGGACATATCGATTTCCTCTAATTAAGATTGAGTTAATAGAAACGACAACTTGAACTGTAGGGCAAGCGATCGAGTCGATGATCCGATCGTGTTTGGTCTCCTCGCTAGTGTCGATAGGTTTATTATTCCCCAATCGAAGCAACTAGCACCTTAACTCCAATAGTTGGAGCAAGCTTTGTTAAAACTCCAGTCGGTGATATTCCGCGACTGAGGCAGCGGCGGGACGCGCACGCTGTCTTGCCCAATCTCGCAAAGCAGTTACCTGCTCACTCATTGTCCGCGAGAGGGGCAGAGTAGCTTTGATGGCGGCGATGATGTCCAGTTGCGTAAACTCTCGGTTCTGAGCAAACGCATCATACATCGCGGCGATCAAAGCTTGTTCTATTTCAGCACCTGAGAATCCATCGGCAACTTTAGACAGTTGCAGTAGATCGAAACGTTCGAGGTCTCGGTTGCGCTTACTCAAGTGAATTCTAAATACATCTTCCCGCTCGGACTGGGTAGGCAAGTCTACAAAGAAGATTTCATCAAATCGTCCTTTGCGGAGGAACTCGCTGGGCAGTTTTTCGACGCGGTTTGCAGTTGCCATCACGAAGATGGGAGATGTTTTTTCCTGCATCCAAGTCAAGAATGAACCGAATATCCGGCTGGAAGTACCACCATCGGAGTCTGCTGAACCAGAAGATCCACCAAAGGCTTTATCGAGTTCGTCGATAAATAGAATCGCTGGCGAAATCGATTCGGCAGTCTTGAGAGCACCCCGCAGGTTCGCTTCAGAGCGTCCTACTGTGGAGCCGTCGTAGACTCTACCCATATCTAGCCTGAGCAGGGGTAAGCCCCACAGTCTAGCGGTGGTTTTGGCAATTAAGGATTTGCCGCAGCCTGGAACGCCGAGAATCAGCATCCCTTTGGGTTGAGGTAGTCCATAAGTTCGCGCTCGTTCGGTAAAAGCGTCCGAACGCTGCACTAGCCAACTTTTGAGTTCGCCCAGTCCACCTACAGCGTCGATGGTTTGGTCTTCCTCAATGAATTCGAGGATGCCATTGCGCCGGATGAGCTGTTTCTTTTCCGATAGCACAACGTCAACTTCAGCTTCGGTAATTTTGCCGCGCTTGACATAGGCTTTGCGGTAGACTTTCTCGGCTTCATCTTGGGTTAGACCCAGGGAAGCTTTGAGCAGCTTTTCCTTGCCTTCGCTGGATAGGCGATTTTGGCGAGTTGCATCTAGTTGCTTGGTCAGAACTCGATCGAGTGAGCTAAGATCGGGTAGGGCAAAGTCTAGCACTACTACTTCTTTCTCTAATTCGATCGGGATTTCCTGGACTGGCGACATCAAAACAATCGCTTTTTGGGTGCCCTGGAAATTAGCAATTGCATCTCGTAACCACCGAGTTACTCCTGGCGCATCTTTGAATGGGTGCAAGTCCTTGAAGACAAAGATGGCTGGTTCACTGTGCCTGGTAGACCAAGCAATGGCTGCTTCTGGTGCTAGAGTGGTGTTGCTTTCGTTGGTTCGATCGCGTTCGTACTCCACCATGCCGCTATTTTGTGTCCAGATGTACAGCTTGCGCGGTTGCTGCTTTTTTTGAGCAATCTTGGCAATTTCTTTAGTAGCCCGATCTTCCTCAGCCGTAACCAGATAGATTAAGGGGTATTGAGCTTGGATGAGAATATTTAGCTCTTCTTGCATGACTATCTATCCTGCTAAACTACTAAGATGGTGGCGACAGGGGCAAGTATTTAACCAGCTACTGTCGCTAAATCTGGCTGAGTCTGAGTGGCAGCATCTGCTGCTGAATTGAATCGGCTATTGGACAGAGCCTCTTCGCTGGAAAATATATCTTCGGCTAGTACCCCTGACTGTTGACCGAGGGCAACCATTTCACCGTCTCTAATTACGACCGGATGTTCGCACTCAGGACAGCTATAGACTTGATGTGTCGAGCCATGTGACTCAACCCCGTCAACCACATCGGAGTGATTGAGATAAAATTCCACAGCTCTCTCGACGATGTTAGACATCGAATCAGCATCAACTGCCGATCGAATTTTCAACTGACGATGTAGTTGTGGCGGCAGGTACAAAGTGACCTTTTGCTTGTCTTCCATTACGATTCTCAACTGCTTTACCCGGGTATGTAACTACTCTAATCGGTTAATTTTTGACTGTCAAGCTGGTAAAGAGTTTTAGCGTTATAAGTTAATATTTGTTTACAAAGCAGGCTAAAGATTACCCACTTACATCTTTTACTATTACCGCAACAATCTCAGGGCGGGCACATTTCGGCTACGCTCAATGCAAGCGAGGCCACGCCCCTACAGGTTAATTGTGTAGGGGCGTGGCCGAAATGTGCCCGCCCTAGATCTATACTAATTACCAATATTTTTATACTGGGACAGATGTGAACCTAATTAAACAGGTTTGCCACTGTGAATAAACTCCAGCGGCAAACCGTCAGGATCAGCAATGAACGCGACTTCGTAGATAGTCGCGCCGATCATTTGTTGATTGGGGGCAAACAATACTGTGGGTGCAGATTGTCCGGTAACTTGTAACGTTGCGGTGAAGTTGTCCAGCCAGGTTGTCAGATTGGGAGTGCGATCGGTCAAATCGAACGAGATATGATAATAACCAACATAATGCTCATCTCCAAAAGCATCTGGAGCTGGCTGCGGCTCTGGAATCTGAATCAACTCAAGTCTGCTGCCTAACCCTGCTAGCCAACAAGCCAGCGTATAGCCCGTGGTAAATCGCTCACTAATGCTAAATCCTAGACACTCGTAAAATGCGATCGATCTGTGAATATCAGCAGTGCGGATGGAGATATGGTGAAACACGATTTAGTGAATGGTGAATGGTGGATTGTGAATGGTGGATAGTGAATACACCAATGTCACTAAGTCTGAGGAGAAGATTCACCTTCTCCCAAGTCGCCTAGCTATCAACTATCAACTACTTGTACTGAGCGTAGCCGAAGTATCAACTATCAACTAAATTAAGGTGACATCCGAAAATAAGGATACTGAATTGGAATCCCTGGCTCCTTTTCGAGGTCGAAATTAATCACCTTCCAGCAGGGTACGGTCAGGGATTCAGGGCTAAATTCGACAGGCAACCCAAATAAGCGCGGTAGAATGGGTTTTTCGGTGACTCCAGCCCAAGCCTGATGACGACTATCCTTGGATGCGTCGGTACCAACTAGATAACCGCCAATCAATTCCCGATAGCGTTCGGCAATAATTACTTTGGTAGCTCGATAGCCTTGAGTGTAGAGCTTGTCTAGAGCATCATGAATCTCAAACCTAATCCCATCGGGATGGGTATGTTGACGATACCATTCACCCTCCCATAGGCACCAGTGACGGTTGGATTGGAGATGTACTAGCTCCCCAGTGTTGGGGTCTGCCTCAAAAGCACCATGTCGGTTGCAGAGATAAGTATCTGTCAACGTGAGTGCGGGGATAGGTTGCCGACAATGGGGGCAGTGAATTTCTGGACCAAAGATGGGGTACTGGAGATCGAAGTTCATGTCATGGTGGGGGTGTGGGGGTGGGAGAGTGTGGGGGTGGAAGAGTGTGGGGAGATGGGGGAGATCGTTTATTCGGTATGTTCATTATACTTTACGTGCTGTGCGGTGATCTGCGGGGATGTAGTTTGTGGGTTCACTTTCAAGGCGTTGACTTGGCTCAATCGATCGATCTAGATATCATCCGAGCGTGGAGATAGATCGTTTTTGAGTATTTGTGGGAATAATGATTTTATAGTCATGGCGATCTCGATCGAACAGGTGGCTACCCGCAAGATAGCGATCTAAATTTAACCAGCTCAAGTTGGGTGATTATTTAACCAATAATTACAGAGTTGACTTTAACTTTTACCCAGATCGAGATATAAAAATATCTGTTTAGGAACAGGAAAATGGACGATAACAAGCATCAGATTATCCACTACTTCATTGAAGAAGCACAGGAACATCTAGAAACAGTAGAACAAGGCTTATTAGACTTAGCAGAAGTTATCGCTGACGCAGAACGTGTCAATGAAATGTTTCGAGCAGCGCACTCAATCAAGGGTGGTGCGGCGATGCTGGGTTTTGAAGGCATTCAGTCTATTGCCCATCATTTAGAAGATTGTTTCAAGATTTTACGCGATCAGCCTGTCCCTGTAGACCAGAAGTTAGAAACATTATTTCTTCAGGGCTATGATGCGCTCAAGGCTTTAGTAGAGGAACTGGCAACTTCACCAACTCTGAGTTTGCGTCCAGAAATCGTTGAAAGTGTATTAACGGGATCTTCGGCAAACTTTGTGGCATTGAAAGAGTATCTCGAAGAGATGCTCAATACAAATACTCATGACACGCTCAATAAAGAAACTCCGCTGGTAGCAGCAACTGTTGGCGGCGGTACTGCGGTGATGGCTCCACCAGTAGTAGTTGCTCCACCAGTCAATGTGGTAGCAGTAGTTACCGCAGCACTGCAACAAATGCTGGTGCTATTCAAGCAAGGTGATAATCCAGCTAATCGCCAACAATTGGTCAGTATTGCTGGATCTTTGGCTACCCTTAGAGCTGATGCAACTAACTGGCAAAGTTTGGTGACGGCAACTGGTGCAGCGATCGCTAATCCACACAACACTTATAATGCTGTTGCACCACTAGTGATCCGCGAGCTGAAACAAGCTGGGGATTTATTAGCCGCAGATCGAGATCGAGAGATCGCTACCTCGGCAGGTCTGCAACAGGCTGCTACCACTACTGCACCTGTAGCCGCAGTTGCTCCAGTCGCAGCAGCTCAAATCACGATTCCAGTGGATGCTCGTGGTGCTGCTCAAGCGATCTTACAAAATTTCAATCGTCAACAGGTTAATGACTTGGTAGTATTACTCCACCGAGTTCTCTCTAATTCTAAGCAAAACTAGTTGCACCTAAGTCTGGGGGAACATCCTGCCATCTGCCTTCGCCGACGGCTCGAATTGCCTCAGAGAGGTTGACTTCACCAGTATAGATTGCTCGACCGACGATCGCGCCAGTTACGCCAATCGAGGTGAGTGATAGTAAACTGAGTAAATCTCGGAGCGAACTCACGCCTCCAGAGGCGATGATGGGAATATCGATCGCATTTGCCATTTCCCGCAGGGCTTCCATGTTTGGCCCCGTCATGGTGCCATCTCGGTGGATATCCGTGTAGATAATTGCGGCTACGCCCATCTGTGTCATCCGCTGGGCTAATTCTGTGGCGAGGACTTCGGAAGTCTCGATCCAGCCTTTGGTAGCAACTTTGCCAGCACGAGCATCAATACCGACAACGATTTGTTGTGGGTATTTTTGACATAAAGCTTGTACTAATTCCGGCTGTTCGACAGCAACTGTGCCTAAGATCACTCGATCGACCCCCAAAGTCAATAGCTGCTGGACACTCGCTTCAGTCCGCAGCCCCCCGCCCACCTGAATTTGGACTGGTTGAGTCGCAGTTTTCTTGACCATCTCTACAATACTTGCGATCGCACTCAAATTCACAGGCTGCCCAGCTTTGGCACCATCGAGATCGACTAGATGTAACTTGTTTGCACCCTGTTCCAGCCAAGATTGTGCCATTGCCGCAGGGTTGTCATTAAATACTTCAGATTTGGCATAGTCGCCCTGATACAGCCTGACACACTTACCATCAAGCAGATCGATCGCCGGAAAAATATCCATAATATTTACAAAGAGATAGAGAGTGGATAGATCGGATTATGCCACATTAATTTAAGTATTTAAGATCGGTTTTCCTACCACAATTGTGACAGCCATAGGTGAGAATAAGAGAGTTCAACTCTATGGATTGGAGCAAGTATGATTGTTTCTAATTGGCGTAAGGCAATGATGCCGATCGTTTTATCGGTAGCTTTACTATTTTCAGCTTGTTCGAGTAAAGAGCCATCTAAGTACGCTGCAACTCAAAAAGAGACTAGTGGTAGAAACGCCCCCGCAGCAGTGGCTAAAAATGCCGAAGCTGGCGGTGATTTTAATAAATTCTTCCCTCAAGGTGATGCTGGTTTTGCACGAGTATTTTCACAAGAAAAGAAGGGATTTGCTGAAGCTAAATTAAATAAAGGTGGCAAAAATGTCGCGGTGATGTCAATTAGCGACACAATTAGCCTGCCTGCTGCTGCTAAAAAATATGAAAGAAGCACCAGCAAAATTGGTAGCTATCCACTATTAGATGAAGCTCCGCTCAAAAGCACTGGCGTATTAGTTAACAACCGTTATCAAGTCAAAGTTGCTTCTCGCGATCCTTCTTTTACTGGAGTCGATCGTCAAGCTTGGTTGAAAAAGTTTAATCTAGATGGATTATCCAAGCTCAAATAATTTAGTAATTGTAATTATCCTTTAGGAGTTATCTATGAGCAAAGCAATTTTTGAACTAGTAGACGAGTTGCCTACTGGGGGACTGACAGTGATGTCACTCAACGCCCTCGATTTCGTGATTCCAGGGCAATGGCAAAATACCGTTGGCTTTGATAACACGATCAAAGTCGTCACTGGTACCGATGATCCTGAGTATGTACAGGCGATCGGTGAACGAGCAGTCGCACTCTACAATGACAAGGGTGAAGGCTATCAAACCGCGATGTGGCTGTACAACACGGTAGATTCCGGCTCGCGTCTGCTTGGTGCCGCAGCAATGGCAAATAAAGTCGGCGAGAAATTTTCAATGCTGGGCTTTTTGGGTAACATCACACCCAAGGCTGAAACCGCTCAAACGATCGATCTCAGCGTCAAACTCGTAGCTGAAATCGTTGCTTATTGTCAAATCAATGGTATCCCTGGGGATAGCATCGGCGATTTCCTCGCTGGTCTAGGCGACTACGGCGGTGAATCCCTGATGCGGATGACTGCGTTAATTTGCTTCGATGGGTTGATTCCCCTCGGCCCCGATTTCATCAGTATGGTGATGGATAAAATGAGCGGGATGAGTCCTGGTGAGCTGGAAGGAAATCAAACCTTCAAAGGGATCAAAGACCAAATTCCTGGTGGTGACACTGGCGGACAATTGGGCTTTATCACCGAGAGTTTTGGCAATGTCAGTGGTTGGATGAGTGATTTTGTCTCTAGCCGTGGATTATCGCCAGAGGTGGTTGTGGGCAATATTCGCAACTTCGTGGATATCAGCGATGATAAGCTCGATTACCTCGGTGCATTTCTGGATGTGAGTACCAATTACTACGTTCATACTGGCACTCAGACTTTGGCACGACGCTTAATCGAACGCGCTGCTGCGGAAATGTAGCTTGATGTTTGGGTTGTGGCGGCGGTTTACCCATCCCGCCCTATAAATGTGCTGATGACCGACGGGCACCCCTGTCTCGTCGGTTCGCGTAAATTTATGATGTGACTAAATACTATGGCTTACAATAACTTCACATTGGAGTCAGTGAAAGACAGATTCGATCTAAAGTTAATCGATAATCGGTTTTGTGAGCTTTTACCTGTTTGTGATCCTCAATCTGAGTTCTTAGCTATTTTTGAGGAATCATCCTCTTTGGCCGAGGTTGCAAAATCTGAAAAAGCTAAGTCTGAGTTGTTGGTTAGTCCAATTTTAGTTCAGGCAAGAAAATTGGTCGATCGACATGTGCAATTATTTTCTGGTGAGGAGTTTAATGTAGACCAGGAAAAGGGTTTAAACGGCTTCTGTGATTTCTTATTTAGCAAGTCTGAAAATAGATTTACAATCGATGCTCCGGTATTAATGCTAGTTGAAGCAAAACGAGGCGAGATTGAAAGTGGATTGGGTCAATGTGTAGCTGAAATGTTGGCAGCTCAAAGCTATAATCAGCTTAAAAGTAGAAGTATTCCAACTATTTATGGTTGTGTAACTAGCGGTACGCTATGGCAGTTTCTTAAATTGGATGGTAGTGATGTCACGATCGATCCTACTAATTATTTGGTTACGCCTGTGCAGAAAATTCTCGGTATTCTCAAGTGGATACTAAGTGAGTAATATTTTATACTTCTTAACTCCAATAACTTCTGTATACACAGCACCCCTCTAAGGAGGGAATTTTTTTGTCCATCACGTTAATTAACCCAAGTTGCTACCTATAGAACGCCTACGATTGGAATCGTGGCTAATGTCGCAAAGTCCCCCTTCTCCTGTCGGAGACGCTACGCGAACGCGGACTTTGCACTATGAGCAGCGGTTTCTAACCGCTGAGGTTATAGGTAGCAACTTGGGTTCATTAGGCTGATACCAGCAGATAAATTAATTAAAGATCCCCAACTGGGTCGATCGATCTCAATTAAAGATTTAAACACGATTCCAGGCATCACTACCAAATTTAATATCAACAAATACGCGATCGATCTGGCAATTCCGTCACTCGATCGTAATGCTAATCCGGCAATCGTCGAACAACCGATTTCAGTTGAAGGTTTACCTGTCGCCAAACCCGTCGGCTGGGGCGTAGGCGCGATTCAGCAGCGGGTAAATGTTTCGGGTCAAAACAATAATCCAGGCACCGCCCAGGGCGAATTTAAAGCCGTGGGGAATATTCTCGATGCCGATTGGTACTTGCGAGTCGATCAGCCTCAATTCGATCGAACTAATAACTGGAATATCAGCGATTTGGTCATCACCCGCCAACGCCCCCAAAATGACCTGGTTATTGGTTCCCAGCTTCCATTCTGGTGCAGACAAAACAATACTGGGGGGACTTACTGGGGCGGCACGACAATTTCACGGGAGGGCTTTACGCCGCCTGTGCAGCTATCTGGGAGTGATTTCTTGGTCAACGATCGATTGCAATCCTCGCGGGTGGCTAGATCGATCATCGGACAGGCGGCTCTAGGTACTTTGGTTCAGTTGGTGCGCGGTTCCCAGATTCAGGTATTGCAAGAAATCTTGGTCGATAGTTCCGGCGTTTATCGCTTTGAC
>JANNDL010000143.1:0-4030 GCA_031387665.1 Chamaesiphon sp. OTE_75_metabat_95
GCACGTTTGGAAGCTGCTGAGAAACTAGCTGCTAACTTGGACAACGTAGCTAAAGAAGCTTACGATGCTTGCATCAAAAAGTACGGCTACTTGAACAATGCTGGTGAAGCTAACGAAACTCAAGTTAAAAAAGACAAGTGCTTACGCGACATCAAACACTACATGCGTTTGATCAACTACTGCCTCATCGTTGGTGGTACTGGTCCTTTGGATGAGTGGGGTATTGCTGGTGGACGTGAAGTTTACCGTGCATTGGATCTACCTACTGCTCCTTACGTTGAAGCTCTTCGCTTTGCACGTACTCGCGGTTGTGCGCCTCGTGACATGTCTGCTCAAGCTTTGGTTGAGTACAATGCTTTACTCGACTACACCATCAATTCCCTTTCTTAGTTTTGATTTGACTCAATTTGTTTGAGTCAAGCAAAGAGGCTCTCGACATGTCGAGAGCCTCTTTTGTTGTGGATTAGAAAGTTGCGTAGATCTTACCCACCCCCCCCTACGGGTACCCCTCCTGGGAGGGGATTTTTGGAAGATTCCACCGATGTTGGATTTAGTAAAAAAGCTGCTGAACGGACTGCAGTGGCTGCTGAAACCTGAATAGGAATGAGTTCGATCGAGCTATCATGAAGCAAGCAATCTCGAACCTTAAGATTATCACCGCTATTAAAGATAGTCTCATAATATACTTCTCGAATTCCTGCGGAGATAATGATTTTCAGACAAGATAGACAGGGTTCTAGAGTGACATACATACTCGCCCCACCCGTCGCAATTCCGTGCTTGGCAGCTTGGGCAATTGCATTTGCCTCCGCATGTACAGAGCGCGAGGGCAAGGCTCTAGGGGCGTTGCAAGCACTCACTTCTGGATAACAATAGCCTTGAGTGGTGCAATGCGCCGAGCCAGATGGTGAGCCGTTATAACCCGTTGATAAGACTTGACGATCTCTGACAATCACAGCACCAACAGGGAAGGCTAGACAAGTAGATCTAGTGGCGGTGAGTTTCGCCAGCATCATGAAATATTCATCCCAAGTTGGACGAGAGGAGATGTCGTACATGAATTAGTGGTTTAGTGGTTTGGCGGCTTAGTGGTTTAGTAGTAAATTTGTAGGTTGGGTAGAAGAATGTTGGCGGAAGCCCGCTCCGTCAGGAGACAACCCAACACACTTAACCAACATTCATTTCACTTTAGCTAGATAATAATTAATTTTTTCGGCGTATAAATTTGAAAAGTAAATGGTTTTTGTCCAGCCATTTTATCAGAAAAGCTTTGTTCAAGATGCTTGGGAAGATATGGTTCAAATTCTCTATCAATTGAATCTGAATTGCGTGGGAAGAACGTATCGCAGTCATAGCTTTCTTCCAGTCGAGAAAGATAAACAATATCCAAGTAAATTAGATTGAGTACCTGTTGATAGAGATTAGCTCCACCACAATAAAATATTTTGGTATCTGTGGCTAATTCGACATCGCCACAGTGAAGATCGGTGGTAAAAGTCAACTCTGCTGTGGAATATTTATCCGCAAATTTATCCTTGTACTCAGCGGCTGCTGATGTGACGACAATGTTTTGTCTACCTTTCAATGGTGCCTTAGATCGATCGAACATTCCATCAAAAGTCTTTCGTCCCATCACGATCGTATTACCCATCGTCAGGTTCATAAATAGCTTCAGATCTGCGGGATAGTGCCAGGGCATATAGCCATCTTTACCAATTCCACCATCTTTGTCGATCGCTGCAATTAAAATTTTCTGAGTCATATTAATATTTTAAACTGCTACAGGTAATTTAATAAACGCACCATGTTGATAATTGACTAATTGAATCTTGTCAATATCATCATAGGTTAGGTCAAACATCGATCGATCTCCTAACTCACTCAGATCTAACTGAGGTAAATCATACGTTTCCCGACTTGCCGCCTGATATGGCTCGATATGATCGACATATACGTGCGCGTCAGTAATTGAGTGATAAAAGTCACCTGGAGTAAGTTTGACTTCGCGACAGATTAGTAATAATAGTAATGAGTAACAAGTTAGATTAAACGGATTACCAACACAATGATCTGACGATCGTTGTTGCAGATGGAGATTTAACTTTCCACCTTGATAGTTTAGTGTAAAACTATGATGACAGGGTGGTAATTTACTAACAGTTGCATTGGGTGGATACCAAGCAGTGACGTGGAGCCGACGCGATCGAGGATTGCGTTTCAATTCATCAGTTGCCCATCTCAATTGATCGAAGCAAGGTAAGATTATATTCTTCTCAGCATCAATAACTAGATCGTGTCGATATTTACTATCAGTTAGATTAACTAGCGATTCACCATCACACAGGTAGTTACTATCATCGCGCCGAATTGGAGCCGCATAATCGGGAACTGGATAATATCGCCAAAACCGACCATAAGCAGTTTCAAGATTACCATCTGCATCGCTCCACGCATCCCAAATTTTCGTATATTGCTTGAGATTGCGAATATGCGGTTCTCCAGATAGATACCAAATCATTTCGGTAACTAAACTCCGCCATTGAATCTTTTTGTGAGTCAAAATCGGGAAAGCTTCCGCTGTGACAGGAAGGCGATAACTGAGTCCAAATAATGAAACTGTGTCAGTGCCCGTGCGGTTGGATTCTCGCGTTCCTTCTGTGAGGATTCGATCGAGAATTTCTAGGTATGTTTTATCTATTATGTTCATATTATAGTCGGGCTATTCGAGCTGTTTGTGGAATAGAAACCCGACTTTTTGGAAAAGTCGGGTTTCTTGCAGTAATTCACACACCAGTATGTCCAAATCCGCCCTTGCGTTCGCCTACTGTAGTTAACGCCTCAACTACACGTTCCTGTGCCACACAGACCTCTAGAAACATCACCTGAGCGATTCTAGCACCATGACTGAAGAGATGCAGATCGCGACCGTGATTGACTAAGCCTACGCCCACCCAGTCGGGATAGTGTTCATCGACAATGCCTGGGGCATTAATCACGGTAATCGAATTTTTGCACGCCAAGCCGCTGCGAGGACAGACTAACATCATGGCGATTTTATTAGGGTCATCGGTACTCAAACCCACCTTAAATCCAGCATTGATAATCTTCTGTTCACCTGGAGCGAGAATGAAGAATCGTAGCTGTGATTCGTGTTGCTGTAATAACTCGATCGATAACTTTTCGGTTACTCGCTTACCGTTAATATACAGCGAACTCGTCGGATATTCATACAAAAAATCAGCCTGAATTGCTTGTAAGGATTCCAAAAAATGTGGCAGCGGAATCGATGGCAAGTAAGCCTTTACATCCAGAGCTGCTGCTCTATCCACGGCTCTCTGGGGTCTAAATTCTGGCTCTGCGAGGACATATTCAACTGAAATCACGCTGTTTTGCTTAGATCGATCGAAACTTTACTCACTTATCTTGTCATGTTTTTGCAGTGGATCGATCAACTACAAGCTGAGATCGGAATTAACCAAAATATCTTAAATCTTTTAGAAGTTATGTTAAGCAATTTAAACAGATCGAATTGTAAATTTTCGCCCATTTAGCTAGGAACTTGGTTAATAATGCTAGACGTAGCAGAAATTATTATACAAATTAGTTCTCATTTGATAGCACACAACGTATTGGAGACTAGCAGAGCGTGAAACTGGCAGTATATGGCAAAGGTGGGATTGGAAAATCCACCACTAGTTGCAACATCTCAGTCGCTTTAGCAAAACGCGGCAAGAAAGTATTACAAATTGGGTGTGACCCCAAACACGATAGTACCTTTACCCTGACAGGGTTTTTGATTCCGACGATTATTGATACGCTTCAGGAAAAAGACTATCACTACGAAGATGTCTGGCCTGAAGATGTGATCTACAAAGGGTTTGGCGGCGTAGATTGCGTCGAAGCTGGTGGGCCTCCCGCTGGTGCTGGTTGTGGTGGTTATGTAGTAGGAGAGACAGTTAAGCTGCTCAAAGAATTAAATGCTTTTGACGAGTACGACATTATTTTATTCGATGTACTTGGCGATGTGGTG